>DASYZB010000039.1 GCA_035946615.1 Verrucomicrobiia bacterium | reverse complement strand
CAGCCCTTTTCTTTCCAAATGAACGGAGTCGGCAGTACCAATCCAGCCCCGATAATCAGCGGGCTGTCTCTGAGCCCGGACGGCAGCAACTTCCTCTTCACCGTCAGCGCTACCGGCGGCCTGACCTACGGCCTGGAGGCTTCCTCCGACCTGACTCCCGGCAGTTGGCTCCGTTACACCAACTTCGTCCAAATCGGCCCCATGCAGCTCATCACGGTGCCCATCGATCCGAATTACCCCAAGCGCTTTTTCCGGATCGCATCACCCTGACCGCTAATGCGCATCCGGGCTTGATAGGGCCGCTCTAGCCCTTTCACGACGGGCGTACAGGGGACAGACGCCGGTTTCGTCGGTTTTTGTTCCCGTCACTTCTGAGAGATGGCGGGCGCGCTCAACTCACGAAGCCGGTGGGGTAGCTGGTGTGGATCCACAGAGTCTCCTGGCCCAGGCGCATCACAATCACGGTGACATCTTTGATCTTCTTCTTCACACCATCGGCGGCGTCACCATACCAGGCGCCCGTCACATCGACCCGGAGCTTGCGGTCGCGAATCGCCGCGTCGGCGTCCATCTCTTCCAACGCCGTCTGGCCCTTGTCCGAATTCAGCGCTTCTGCCGTTGCCTGCAGGCAATCCTCCAAGCTGTCGTAACGCGACTTTTGCCCGACATACGACGCTTCCTGATGTCCTTTTACGTGGTTGCGCAGCGTGTGCCCTGTATCGTCCGACACTTTTTCGGCCTCATTGGCAGGCGGCGAGTATTTGGTGATTGTCTTCACCTTGACGTTTGTCTTGGTATTGATGATATCGACATCCTGGAAATGCGAATCGTTGCCGCCCCAGACACTGATGTAACTGCTGAAGCGGTGGCCCTCGGCTAAATCGATAGCGCTCTTGATTTCGGCTTTCGTGTATTTTCGTTTCAAGGCCATCTCAGGAATCTCCTCGAGTCTTGGAGCAGAGGCTGGAACGACTTTGGGCCGGAGCCAGCCAGTGGCCAAGCGGCCCTGTGCCGGCGGGCGGACAAGTAGTGGTGCTCATGGGTTTAGTAAGCTACCGAACCGGCAAGCGGTGTCAAAAGCCAATTTATTCGCCTGATAAGTCCAGAAATGGCAGCATTGTCGCAACGGTAAATGGTCGTCCTCCTCTCCCGCATTAAAAGCAGTAGCCGGGGGGCGGGCCGCATGATAAATAAATTTAGTGCCAGGCACTTCAAATACATCCAGTGACGGCCAGGGGTTGGCGCCCGGGGCCTTTGGGCGCTTTTATCTTCAGGAGGTCCTCAACAGCGGCGGGATGGCCGACATTTGGCTGGCGACGGATGGCAAGAACAAGGCCTATGCCCTGCGCGTCATGCACGAGCGGCTCCGCTTCAACCTCCTGGCCCGGCGCCGCTTTCTGCGCGGGTGCGAGATTCTCTCCAAGATTGGCGATCATCCGAGCATCATCAGTTACGTCGAGCATGGGAAGGTCAAAGGCCATCTGTATCTGCTCATGGAGTATGTGGAAGCGGCCAACCTGAAAGAACTCTACACGAACCATGACCCGATTCTGCTCGAAAACGTGGCGCAGATTCTCATTGATATGGCCGCCGCCCTGGAACACATGCACGAAAACGGCTTCATGCACCTGGATTTTAAACCGGAAAATGTCCTGGTGACCCGCAATGGCAGCGTGCGGCTGGTGGATTTCGACCTCGCCCAGCCGATCCCGGAGAAACCAAAGAAGTTTTCCAGGAAGAATCCGGGCACACCCGCTTACATGGCGCCCGAGCAACTGATGGGTGAACCGATTTCCCATCGAGTGGACATTTTCTCCTACGGCGCCGCCGCTTACGAACTGCTCACAAACCACAAACCATTCCCCGGCGATACTCCTGGGGAGATCCTCCGCAAGCAACTCGACCGCTCGGAATTCGTCGGTCCGCGTCAGCTTAATCCGGACCTCCCCGCGACTCTCGAAAAGGTGGTGTTGCGTTGTCTGGAGCAGGAACCCGAGCGGCGGTATCCTTTCATTGGAGTGATGGTCCGCGAACTCCAGGCGGCGCTTTACGTTTAAGGGCACGTTGGACGTTCGATGTTATTAAAGGATATCTATGCTCTCTTGAACCGCCTCGGCCAGGACGGAGAGACCTTCCCGCAAGGCATCCTCCTGAATGGTGAGCGGGGGTGCGATCTTGACCGTCTGGCCCCAGGCGCCAACCGGGGCGAAAAACAGCAGGCCTTTATGGAAGCAGCGTTCGATAATTTGATGCGCCAGGTCCGGGGCCGGCTCTTTTCGTCCTGGCAAGGTCATTTGCAGGCCACCCACCAGGCCGCGGCAGCTAAAGCGCCCTACTCGGGCCGCATGTTGCCGCTGAATTTCGCGCAAACCATCTTCCAGAATTTTCCCCATCCGTGCGGCATTGGCGGGTAAATCTTCCGCAGTAATCTTTTTCAAACTGGCCAGAGCCGCGGCGCAACAGACCGGGTTACCCGTGTGGGTGCTGGTCATCGAGCCAGGAGGGAATTGGTCCATGATTTCAGCCCGGCCAATGACGGCGGAAAGCGGGAGCGAACTGCTAATGCCTTTGCCGCAGCAGATCAGGTCCGGGACAACTCCGTAATGTTCGAAACCCCAAAAGCGACCGGTGCGCCCAAAGCCCGACTGGACCTCATCGAAGATAAGGACCGCGCCGTTTTGGCGGCACCAATGCGCCAGCCGCTGAATGTATTCAACAGGGGCGAAGTCGGGCCCAACGCCCTGGTAACTTTCGAGCAGAACCCCGGCTACATTCTCTGGAGCGAGTCCTTTGCGTTGAAGGGTTTCGAGGAAAAGCTCGAAGCGGGTGTCGGTCGTCCAATAACCATCCGGAAAGGGGACCTGCACAATGGCCGGGTCTTCATTGATTATCCAGCTTTTCTGACCGGGAATGCCGCCGGCTTGCTGTGCCCCGAGAGTGCGTCCATGAAAGGCGCGCTCGGCGCCCACAATCGCCAGCTTGGCGGGTCCCCCCGTGCGGATGCCATGCGCCCGGGCCAGTTTGATGGCGCATTCAGTGGCCTCGGACCCTGTGGTGAGCAGAAAGACCTTGTCCAATCCTTCGGGGGCCAATCCGGCCAGTTTTTCAACGAGTGCAGCCCGTTGGCGGCTTGGGAAGACGTAGTTGTGCAGCAAGCCGCTGTTTACCTGGTCAATGATGGCCTGGCGCACCAAGGACGCCCCATGGCCGCAGTTGGCGACCAGCACTCCGCTGCTCCAGTCCAGCCAACGATTGCCAAAAGCATCGAAAACAAAAATGTCCTCAGCACGGTCCCAGACCAGGGGCGGCTGGCCGCGCATGGATTGGGGCTCGAAGCGGCGCAGCTTTTCCAGCGTGGCGACGGAGTCGGGATGGGGCAGAGGAGTGACAATCCGGCGGAAACGCGTTTCGACCCGTGGCACCTCTCGGGGTACGATGCTGAATTCTTTTCCCATAAAGGCTGCCGGATTTAATCACAAGCTGGTGAAAATGGACACGGGTAAAATTTAGTCTTTAAAGCAAAGCCTTTAAACCTATGATCCACTGGATGTTCGGAACGATTCTCAATGTGGGCGGGATTTTGGTTGGCGGGGCAGTGGGATTAGTGCGCCGCAAACCGCTTCCTACGCCCGCCGAATCGTACCTCCAGCTTGTGCTGGCCGTTTTCACCGTTTTCTCTGGCCTGCGGCTCACGTGGTTGAGCCTGGGCGGGACTCCGTTTGAAATCTTCAAGGAGATTCTGATCCTGGTCTTCGCGCTCATGCTGGGCAAATTGACCGGGCGCCTTTTGGGTTTGCAGCAACTCTCCAATCGCCTCGGGCGCCAGGCGCGCGAGCGGTTGGTGGCCGCCCGGCCAGACGACCCGGAGCGCGCGAGCGAGGGTTTCAAGGCCTGTGCCGCGCTATTTTGCGCGGCGCCCCTGGGTATCCTGGGGGCCGTCCAGGACGGTTTGACCCTATCGCAGTACTTTTACCCGCTGGCAATCAAGGCAGTCATTGATGGTGTAGCAAGTATTGGCTTTGTATCGCTTTTCGGATGGGGTGTTTTGATGGCGGCCCTTCCGGTGCTGGCGTTCCAGGGGACAATTAGCCTGGTTTGCCTTCGGTACCTCGAGCCGTTGTTGAGCGCGCACAACCTGCTCGAGTCAGTTAACGCCGTGGGCGGGCTCCTGGTGTTTTGTGTGGCGCTGGTCATGCTCGGCCTCAAGCGCGTCCAATTGGCCGATTATTTGCCCAGCCTGCTATTTGCCCCTTTGCTCACCAGCCTTTGGCGTTGAGCGCCAATTGGGGTCAAAACCCCACTAGTCTTTTAATCCTGCGGCTCCCATTGTGTCGCCATGCAACACACGCTGATTTTTGCTCCACCCGGTTCCACCAACCTCAATCCGAATCCAACTTTCAACGTCGTGATCCTTTACGAAGATTTCAATACAGGAAAGAAAGCAAAACGGACATACGATTTTTTGGCCGAGAATCTGGACGCACCTTGCCAATGCGCCAACCAGATGTGGAAGTTCGACGTGCTGCGCATCCCCAAGCTTTGCGACATGGCCCTTCGCGATGCAGCGGAGGCCGATGTGGTGATTCTCTCGTGCCGGGGCGGCGATTTACCCGGGCATTTGAAGGATTGGCTGCAGTCATGGGTTGCCGAGGCCGGAGCGGGACAGGCCTTGGTGGCTTTGTTTGAGCAGGGTTCGGAGGAGGCCCGCCAAACTCGGCCACTGCGCGAGTACTTGGCTGAGTTGGCCAAAAAAGGTGGAATCGAGTTTTTCTCGCAACCAGGCGATTGGCAGGCGCGAATCTTACAGGGAGATTCAATGCCGCCGACCCATCCGTCGTCTCCAGGAGAGAACCATTTCGACACACTCGCCCGGGTAGTCCATGGGAAAGCCGGTGTTCCTCGCTGGGAGATTCCACAGAAAGAATAAGCGCTCATCTTTTTGCCCGCTTTAGAGCACGTTTAACAATAGATTGCCGCCTTCCTCTTCGTCCTGGTCCGTAGCAGCCGACGCGGCAGTCGGCTGCTACAATCTGACGAGAACGAGGGCAACTGGTCCATTTTCAAAACACGACTTAGGAAAAAAAACCGGCGCCGGCCTGGTCTGAGACCCCGACCGGCGCCAGGAACTGCCTGCAGCGACCCAACCCCATTTCCTCGAAAAATGGCGAGCATATTTAATGCCAATCAATTTTAATGCATTTTTCCTTGGTTTTCCAGTGTGCCCTACTCGGTGTGCGCGTGGATTTCACGCATTCTGCGTGATTTTCACGCGAATTGACCATTCAACCCGCTCTGTCTATCAAATCTGAGTTCCACGCGGCCCTGATTCTCTCTTGTTCTGGAACTGGACTTCATGCCGGGGCCGATCAACGTTACGTGCGTTGTATCGGATTACTCAACTGAGCAAGGGTCTGCGGGTGGCGACGGCCGAGATGCCCCAAATGGTGGGGGTGAGCGTGGGCCTATGGGTGGGTATTGGTTCTCGTTATGAACCCGAGGAGTTGAATGGGGTCTGTCATTTTATCGAGCATCTTCTGTTTAAAGGGACAAAGAAACGCTCTGCGCGCGAGATTTCTGAAGCGGTCGAAGGGGTTGGCGGGTATTTGAACGCGTTCACCGGAGAAGAGACCACCTGTTTTCATGCGCGCGCCTGCCATCCACGCTTCGAGGGAGTGCTCGAAGTGCTGACCGATATGCTGTTGCATTCCCGTTTTGCGCCGGTCGAGATCACCAAAGAACGCGAGGTGATCAAGGAAGAGATGGCAATGTATCTGGACGAACCGCAACACCTCGTTCAGGAATTGCTCAATGCGACGCTGTGGCCCGGCCAACCGTTGGGACGCCCAATCACTGGGACTGAAAAGACTCTCGATGCGATGACGCGCAACGATCTGGTCAGCTATTTGCGCCAAAATTATGTGGGGGCCAATACGCTGGCTGTTGCAGCGGGAAGGGTGACGCACCGCCAGGCTGTTCGTGCCATTGGGCGCCTGGCTTCGCAGTTGCCTTCGCGGCCAATGCCGGCCTTTCGCCCTGCGCAAAACTCTCAGCATGCCCCCCGGGTTCACCTGCATACCAAAGAGACCGAACAGGCCCAAATAGCGCTGGGCATCCGGACCTGTTCGAGGCATGACGAGCGGCGCTATGCGTTGCGCCTGCTCAATACTCTGCTCGGGGAGAACATGAGTTCGCGCTTGTTCCAGGTAGTGCGCGAGGACCACGGGCTGGCCTACTCGATTTACAGCACCCCCAGCTTTTTCCACGACACGGGTGACTTGGTCATCTCGGCCGGTCTGGACACGGAGAATCTCCGGCGAACCCTTAAGCTGATAGGACGCGAGATGCGGCGGTTGGCGGACTCGCCACCGGGCCGCGCCGAACTGAGGCGCGCGCGAGAATATGTTCTGGGGCAGATTGACCTGGGACAGGAGAGCACCGATAGCCAAATGAACTGGGTGGCAGAGCAACTGCTGGCATACGGCAAAGTCTTGTCTCCTGCGGCAATCAAGCAACGTCTGGGCCGAGTCAGCGCAGAAGAAATTCGCGCGGTTGCCCGTGACTTCTTCCGGCCCGAGCGTTTCAATCTGGCGATTGTGAGCCCGCTGAAATCCGACCGCCGTCTGGTAGAGGACCTTGAGCGGGCAATCCAGTGAAACCGTTGCTCATCGAGATTCCGGATGCCCCTGGCCTGGAGGCCATGGCAGCGCCGCTCGCGAACGAACCAGGTCTTGTTCTATTTCGCAGCGCGATGATGGACTCGGCTCAGGTGCGCTACTCGTTTCTGGCCGCACGGCCCTTCCTGACATTCAGGTCTTTCGGCTCTCGAATCGAAATCCGCGGTTCATCCTGCTCTGCAGGCGGGGGCATTTGGGCTCCCGGCCCGCTCTGCCGCTACGGCAATCCCTGGAGGGTTCTCGAGGAGTTAATGCCGCGTTATGAAATGATCGAACAGATCGATCTGCCTTTTCCGCTCGGCGGCTGTTTTGGCTATTGGGGCTATGACCTGAAGAATTTCATCGAGCCCAAACTCCCACGCCGGGCTTTCAACGATCTCGAGTTGCCGGATTGCCACCTTGGCTTTTATGACAGCCTGGTTGCGTTCGACCATTGCCTCGGAAAGGCCTGGATTGTCTCGACTGGGCTCGGTCCCGACGGTTCGAGAACGTCCGTTCGGGCGCGGAGTCAGGTCCAATTTTGGCAGCAGCGCCTTTCCCAGCGTGTCCTGCAGGATTGTCCACAAGGTAAATCGCCAGAATCACAGGCTTTATGGCGTTCTGGTTCGAATCGGTCGCTGCAGCGCTTCCAGGATGCATCAGCCGTGTTCTCGAACTTGTCGCAAGCCGAATTCATGGCGCTGGTGGCCCGGGCACAAACGTATATCCGGGCCGGTGATATTTATCAGGTCAATCTGGCGCAGCGACTCTGTGTTCCATGGCCAGGTTCGGGATGGGATTTATTTGAGCGCCTGACGGCTGTATCTCCAGCCCCGTTCTCTGCCTACCTGTGCTGCGGCGACTTTTCTGTCGCTTCCTCATCGCCGGAGTTATTTCTGCGCGCCAGCGGCTCGCATGTCTGTACTCGGCCTATCAAGGGAACACGCCCGCGCTCAGCCGAACCGGCGCGGGATGCGCAGCTTGGCTATGAATTACAAACCAGCGCCAAGGAACTGGCCGAGTTGGTGATGATCACGGACCTGCTTCGCAACGATTTGGGGAGGGTTTGTGAGTTCGGGTCGATCGAGGTTCTCGAACTTGCCCGCCTCGAGCGCTATCCGCAGGTTCAGCATTTGGTCTCCACCATCGAGGGCCGTTTGAGGAGCGATCTCGGCCACTTTGGGGTTTTGTCGGCCTGTTTTCCGGGTGGCAGCATTACAGGCGCTCCGAAATTTCGCGCCATGGAGATCATCGATGAGCTGGAAGCGGTCTCGCGCGGCCCTTATACGGGAGCACTGGGCTACATTGGATTCAATCGCGAGAGCCAATTGAGTATCGGCATTCGCACCGCGATCTGCAAACCAGGCGTCTCTTATTTCCATGCCGGCGCTGGGATCGTCGCTGATTCGTCGCCTCTGGCCGAGTACGAAGAGACCCTGGCCAAAGCGCGCGGATTTATTGAGGCGGTGGGCGCCGGTCATGTCGGATTTCGCGTCTCATTAATACCGGGGCTTTAGCCCGGTGAACGGACTGGTTTTCTGCGTTTGAACTGTTTCAACAGGTTGACGGCCGGGCCGAGAAGGCGTTGGACCGGCTTGAATTCTCGCCGGGCTGCATGGTTCCTGCGAAGACCAGAAGGGCCACACCTACCGGCGGTCACGGAGGGAATCCGAGCCGCCGGTACCGGATTCTTGCAAAAAGAGGCGTTACGGGGCAGGAACAACGTCGAGGACGCGCGTGTCGTAGTCGATCGGTTGTCCGCTAGGATTGGAGAATTCAAGCGCCACCGTCACCGATTGATCAGGACGGAGGAGGCGGTCATGATCAGCGACCGGAATGCTGACATACTTTTTATTTTCATGCCAGCACCTAATCACACCCGGCCCTTGGAAGTAAACGTGACAATTGCAATGTTCTGGTGACAGATGTTCCAGCAGCGTGTCGATGGGGTCACAGGTCCGAAAACTGCAATTCACCTGCGAATAACTCCGATTGGCCACGCAAGAAGAATCGCGCTATAGTCCACGGAAAGACCCGTTGGAGAAACCACTACCGTGAGCATTAAGATAAAGAAGCGCAAGCCGGACCTATGAGCGAACTGCTTTCCACGGTTTATCTTGTCCGTCACGGGGAAACCGCCTGGAGCCTCACAGGCCAGCATACCGGCTTGACCGACTTGCCCCTGACAGAGCGCGGGAGGGCTAATGCCGCGCGGCTCGGGGCGAGATTGAGAGCGCTGAAACTGGCAAAGGTGCTTGTCAGCCCGCTGCAGCGTGCCCTTCAGACCTGCGAACTCGCCGGATTGCAACCAGAGGCGCAAATCGAGCCGGACCTTGTCGAATGGAATTACGGTAGATATGAAGGGCGCACCACGGCCGAGATTCGCGCTCTACAGCCAGATTGGCAACTCTTCCGCGATGGCTGTCCCGAGGGTGAATCCCCGGCTCAAATCGGGGCGCGCGCAGACCGGGTTGTGACCCTTTTGCGCCGGCTGCCCGGCGACTGTTTGGTGTTTTCGAGCAGGCACTTTCTCGCAGTGCTGGCGGCGCGCTGGCTCGAAATGGCTCCGGCTAACGGACGATTCTTCCCATTGAGCACGGCGAGTCTGAGCGTCTTGGGCTATAACCACAGCCCGACGGAACCGGTGATCGAGTTGTGGAACGACGACCATCACCTCGAGAATTAACTGCGCGCTATGCCTCTCTCACCACTTGCAGGCAAACCGGCTCCCAAGGAATTGCTGGTGGATTTAAGGCGGCTGGAACGCGATTACTATGAACGCAAGCCGGCGATGCAGGACCCCAACCAGCGGGTAAGCTTCGGCACCAGCGGCCATCGCGGCTCCTCATTGAATGGAACCTTTACCGAATCCCATATCCTGGCGATTGCCCAGGCCATCTGCGATTACCGGCGCAGACACGGCATTACCGGGCCACTCTTTATGGGCAAAGATACTCATGCGCTCTCGAGCCCCGCCCAACGCACGGCGCTGGAGGTTTTGGCGGGAAATGCCGTAGAAACTTTCATCCAGCCAGGCGACGGAGTCACTCCTACACCCGTTATTTCCAGGGCAATCGTTGTCCACAATCGTGGGCGCAAAAGCGGGCTTGCCGATGGGATTGTCATTACCCCTTCGCATAATCCGCCTGAAGACGGGGGTTTCAAATACAATCCCCCCAACGGCGGCCCCGCCGAAAGCGACGTGACCCGGTGGGTTCAGGAGCGGGCCAACGATTTGCTGCGAAAGGCCAATGACCAGGTGATTCGCATCCCTTTCACCAAGGCAATCAAAGAGGCAACGACGCATGAGGAGGATTTCATTCTGCCTTACGTTCGGGACCTGCGGAATGTGGTGGATATGGAAGCGATCCGCGCTGCCGGCCTGAAGCTTGGAGTGGACCCCCTGGGCGGGGCGGCCTTGCCCTATTGGGAGCCCATCAACTCGGTCTATAACCTGGAAATCCAGGTCGTCAATCCGAAGCTTGACCCGACTTTCTCTTTTATGACGGTGGACCACGATGGCAAAATCCGCATGGATTGCTCGAGCCCTTACGCGATGGCCCGATTGGTCGCTCTCAAAGACGAATACCGGGTCGCTTTTGCTAATGATCCGGATTCCGACCGCCATGGCATTGTCACGCCTGCGGCGGGGCTGATGAATCCGAACCATTTCCTTGCGGTGGCAATCGGGTACCTGTTGTCCGAACGCCCGGATTGGTCGGCCAAAGCGTCAGTGGGCAAAACGGTCGTCACCAGCAGCCTGATCGACCGGGTCACGAAGAGGCTCGGCCATGCAGTCTGCGAAGTGCCGGTGGGTTTCAAATGGTTTGCGCCGGGGCTCTTCGATGGCTCGCTCTGCTTCGGGGGCGAGGAAAGCGCCGGGGCAAGCTTCCTGCGGCGCGACGGCACGGTTTGGACCACCGATAAAGACGGCCCGATTATGGACTTGCTCGCTGCGGAAATCACTGCTCGCACCGGCAAGGACCCCGGTGAGCATTTCCAGCAACTAACGGCGGAGGTCGGATACCCATACTACACGCGCATTGATGCGGCCGCTACGCCTGAACAAAAGGCGCGGCTGGAAAGGCTTTCCCCGGAAGCGGTCCGGGAATCTGAATTGTCAGGAGAGCCGATTCTTGCAAAGCTGACTCGCGCTCCGGGCAATAACGCGCCAATCGGCGGTTTAAAGGTCATGACGGCCAACGGCTGGTTCGCGGCGCGGCCCTCCGGCACGGAAAATATCTACAAGATTTATGCGGAGAGTTTTCGAGACCAGAATCATCTCGAAAGCATCGTCATCCAAGCGAAGGAAATCGTAAATAATGCTTTGGGCGGGGGCGGGACTGATGCAAAAGTAACGGAGGCGTTCTCGCCAGGCGAGACGCCCGCCTAGCCTGGCCCGCAGGCGAGGATGCCTGCGCCACTTTTGCCATAGGGACATGAACAAGAACTTTTGAGCGAAAATGCAAATGAAACCAACCTTTAAGCCACTCACGCAGCGCCCCGCGTGGAAGGCGCTTGCGGCTCACCACAAGAGCCTGCGCAAGCTCCATCTCAGAGAGCTGTTTGCCAAAGACCCAAAACGCGGGCAGCGAATGACCCTCGATGCTGCCGGCCTGTTTCTGGATTACTCAAAAAACCGGGTCACAGACCAAACGCTTAAGCTCCTGGTCCAGCTTGCAAAGCAGTCGGGGCTGAAAGAGCGAACGGAAGCCATGTTCCATGGCGAGAAGATCAACGTCACAGAAAAACGCGCCGTGCTGCACGTTGCTTTGCGCGCGCCAAAGAACGCCATCATCCTGGTGGACGGCAAGAACGTCGTGCCCGAGGTCCACGAGGTTCTGGATAAAATGACCGCCTTTTCGGAACGCATTCGCAGCGGCGAATGGGAAGGCCATACCGGCAAGCCTATCAGAAATATCATCAACATCGGCATCGGCGGCTCCGACCTCGGCCCGGTGATGGCTTACAAGGCGCTTAAGCATTACAGCGAACGGAACCTGACGTTCCGTTTCGTCTCGAACGTCGATGGCATTGATTTTTTTGAAGCGACACGCGACCTCGATCCGGCAGAGACAATGTTTATCGTGTCGTCAAAGACCTTCACGACGCTCGAAACGATGACCAACGCCCAAACCGCCCGCGACTGGTTGCTCAACGGCCTTGGCGGCGACCGCTCCGCAGTGGCCAGGCATTTCGTGGCCGTTTCCACCAATGCTGAAAAGGTTTCGGCATTTGGCATCGACACGGCCAACATGTTCGGCTTTTGGGACTGGGTCGGTGGCCGTTACTCGATGGACTCAGCCATCGGGCTTTCGACCATGCTGGCTATTGGCCCGGAGAACTTTCGCCTGATGCTTAAGGGATTTCATGAGATGGACGAGCATTTCCGCACCGCGCCCTTTGAGAAGAACCTGCCCGTGCTCCTGGGCCTGTTGGTCGTGTGGTACATGGATTTTTTCGACGCCCAGACCATCGCGGTGCTGCCTTACGAGCAGTACTTGAAGCGGTTTCCGGCTTACCTGCAGCAGTTGACCATGGAGAGCAATGGCAAGCACGTGACGCTGGAAGGCAAACAGGTCACTTACGATACTAGCCCGATTTTCTGGGGCGAACCAGGGACCAACGGGCAGCATTCCTTTTATCAGTTGATTCACCAGGGCACACGGCTCATCCCCTGTGACTTCATTGCCTTTGGGCAGGCCCTGACCCCGTTGGGCCGGCACCATGATATGCTGCTGGCAAACGTGTTTGCTCAAACCGAGGCGCTGGCTTTTGGCAAGACAGCACAAGAAGTCAAAGCCGAGGGAACACCGGACTGGCTGGCGCCGCATCGGGTGTTCGAGGGCAACCGTCCCTCGAACACCATTCTGGCTGAGCGGCTGACGCCGGAAGTGCTGGGCAAACTCATCGCTCTGTACGAGCACAGCGTCTTCACCCAGGGCGTGGTCTGGAACATCAATTCGTTCGATCAATGGGGTGTGGAACTGGGCAAAGCGCTGGCCCAGCGCATTATCCCCGAACTGGAAAGCGCGGCGGAGTCAAAACTGGACCATGATAGCTCAACCAAGAACCTAATCCGTCTTTACAGGAAAATGAAATCCGCATCATGAAAAACCAATCGACAATGCAACTTGGAATGGTAGGACTTGGGCGCATGGGGGCCAATATGGTTCGGCGCCTGATTCGAGGCGGCCACCAGTGCGTGGCCTATGACCGCGCGGCACAGGCGGTAAACGATTTGGCGAAGGAAGGAGCCGCAGGCGCTGGTTCGCCCGCTGACCTGGTGAAGAAGCTCGCTAAACCGCGCGCGGTGTGGCTCATGGTTCCTGCGGGAGTGGTGGATGGAACAATTGCCGAATTCGTGCCGCTTCTGGAACAGGGAGATATCCTCATCGACGGAGGCAATTCGTATTATGTGGATGATATTCGCCGGGCGAAGGACCTGGTCTCCAAGGGCATTCATTATGTGGATGTCGGCACGAGCGGCGGGGTTTGGGGCCTGGACCGGGGCTACTGCATGATGATCGGCGGCGAACAGGAAGTGGTTCAACACTTGGACCCCATCTTCGCCACACTCGCCCCTGGGCGCGGCCAAATTCCCCACACTCCGGGCCGGGAAAAACTCGGCGGCACCGCCGAACAAGGATACCTGCATTGCGGTCCGAACGGCGCGGGCCATTTCGTCAAGATGGTCCACAACGGGATTGAGTACGGAATCATGGCCGCGTACGCGGAGGGCCTGGGGGTTTTAAAATCCGCCGATATCGGCGAAAAGCAGAGCCAGGCTGATGCCGAAACAACGCCTTTGCGCAATCCCGATCACTACCGCTACGAGTTCAACATTCCGGACGTGGCCGAAGTCTGGCGGCGCGGGAGCGTCATTGCCTCCTGGCTGCTGGACCTGACAGCCACCGCTTTGACCGCCGACCCGAAGCTGGCGCGATTTGCTGGCCGGGTCTCCGATTCCGGCGAAGGCCGCTGGACCATCAAAGCCGCGATTGATGAAGGAGTGCCGGTCCCGGTTTTAACGACGGCGCTCTACGAGCGGTTCGCCTCGCGCGGCGAAGCCGATTACCAGGACAAACTGCTTTCAGCAATGCGCTTTGGCTTTGGCGGCCATCTGGAAAAACCCGTGGCGAAGGTGCAATGAACGGCAACTCGACTCATTCGGACACCCTGGTTTTTTTCGGGGCCACAGGCGACCTGGCTCACAAGAAGATTTTCCCGGCGCTTCAGGCGATGGTCAAGCGGGGCACCCTCAACGTGCCGGTTATCGGCGTGGCCAAGGCAGGCTGGAACCTGGACCAACTCAAAGCGCGGGCGAAGGACAGCGTCGAGAACCACGGAGGGTTGGACCCGGCGGCTTTCAAAAAATTATGCGAGCTATTGCGCTACGTCGATGGCGACTACAACGACAGCGCCGTTTTCCAAGCCCTTCGCCGCGAACTCGGTGAGGCCAAGCGGCCCGCCTACTACCTGGCCATCCCGCCATCGGCCTTCGCCACCGTCATCGAGCAACTCTCCCGAACGGGTATCACCGCCAATGGCCGCGTCATCATAGAAAAGCCCTTTGGACGCGACCTCGCCTCGGCGCGCGCTCTGAATCGCATCCTGCTGCAAACTTTTGACGAGAAGGCGATTTTTCGCATCGACCATTATCTGGGCAAACAGCCGGTGCACAGCATGTTGTTTTTTCGCTTTGCCAATATCGTCTTCGAGCCCTTCTGGAACCGGGCCTATGTCGAGAATGTTCAGATCACCATGGCCGAGAACTTCGGGGTGCAGGGCCGGGGCGCATTCTACGAGCAGGTGGGCACGGTGCGCGACGTGGTGCAGAACCATCTGTTCCAGGTGCTGACCAACCTGGCCATGGAACCGCCCATCCGCACCGACAGCGAATCGATTCGTGACGAAAAGGTGAAGGTCCTCAAGGCCGTGGCCCCGCTGGATGCCAAGAGCCTGGTGCGAGGGCAATTCAAAGGCTACAGAAATGAGCCGGGCGTGGCGCCTGATTCCAAGGTAGAGACTTTTGCGGCCCTCAAATTGCACATTGATTCCTGGCGTTGGCGCGGGGTCCCTTTCTATATCCGCTCGGGCAAATGCCTGGCTGTGACCTGCACCGAAATCCTGGTCCGTTTACGCCTCCCCCCCACGATGTATAAACAGTACAATCTGGAGTCAAATTACGTGCGGTTGCGAATCAGCCCCGACATCGTGCTGGCGTTTGGGTTGAATGTGACCTCGCCGGTCGATGAAACCAAGAGTGTGCTCTCGGAATTGCTGGCGAGCCGCCATCCGTTTGCCAAGGAAATGGATGCCTACGAACGGGTGCTTAGCGACGCCATGTGCGGAGATGCCACCCTGTTCGCCCGTGAAGATTATGTCGAAGAGGCCTGGCGCATTGTGGACCCGGCCCTCAAGGCCGGCACTCCGCTCTATGAATATGAACCGGGGACCTGGGGACCGGCTGAAGTGGACCGTGTCACGCCTCTGGACGGGTGGCGCAATCCGGTGGTCACTGAATAGGGACTGCGGTTAGGTGCGGATTGGGCGAGGGCGCTTGCGCCAAAGACTTTGTCAATGGTCCTGATCCGCGTTGAACAGTCCCGACCCGTCGGAAGAGCGGACACGAGCGCGTTGGAGCTGGAGATAGACGAGTTGGTGTATGCCCTCTACAGCCTGATGCCGGAGGAAATCAAAATCGTGGAGGGCGCAACAGAATGAAAACGCTTAAAGATTGCTTTGGCCATTCCGTGCGGCTAACGGATGAACGGTTGGCGCACATCCTGGGGCATCCTGAAATGAAGGAAACTGGAACCGAGATTCAGCGGGTGTTGCTTCAACCGCAATTGGTGCGCCGCTCGCGGTCGGATGAAGCGGTGCGGTTGTTTTACGAGTTTTACGCCCAGACAATTGTGGGTGGCAAATAGCTGTGCGTTGTGGTTACGTATGGGGAGAACGATGCGTTTGTGGTCACGGCTTACCTGACGGATAAACCGAAAGCCGGAGAAGATTTATGGCCGAAAAAATAAAAGTCTGGTTCGATGCCGAAGCCGATTACCTTGAAGTGAGGTTCTCGAAGGCTGCCGGCTACGAAAAGGAAACCCGCCACGATGCCGTAATGGAGCGCGTTGATGCCAAAGGCAACGTTATCGGCTTCAGCATTTTCGGCGTGAGTCGCTTCAAGAAGGACAAGCCCTTGGAGGCCGACCTTGCCCCAGCCTGAGTTTTCCAGTGCCGCCGCCGCGAGGATTTTGCGAAGCATCTCGCCGCTGTGCCAGATGTGCCGCCGTTCCCGGGCGATGAACACTGAACCGAAGCACACGATCTGCGGGACTTGCGAGCAACGCAAAAATGGCGAATCACTCCCTCGCTAAAGCGCCCTACTGGAAAAACTTATGCGCATAGGAATTGCCGCCGATCACGGCGGGTTTGAATTAAAGGAAAAACTGGCGGCCCAACTGCGCGAGGCGCGCCATGAGATCACCGATTTCGGGGCAACGCAACTCAATGCAGCCGACGATTACCCTGACTTTGTTATTCCCCTCGCCCGCGCGGTGGCTGAGGGCAAAGTCGAGCGCGGCGTGGCCGTTTGCGGCAGCGGGGTTGGGGCCTCAGTTTGCGCCAATAAGATCAAAGGGGTCCGCTCGGGTCTTATCGAGGACCATTTTTCCGCCAGGCAGGGCGTTGAAGACGATCACATGAATGTTCTTTGTTTAGGAGGCCGGACCATCGGCCCCGCTGTGGCATGGGACCTTGTCCAGACCTTTCTGGCGGCCAAGTTCAGTCAAGCAGACCGTCATCTGCGCCGGCTGCGCAAAGTAGCCGCGCTCGAGCAGCAAGAGGCCCGCTGAGGCTGATGTAAATACTGCCAGGAAGAGACGCGTTCGAGTCACTTCCCGCCAGGGACCGGCCTTGGTTTACGCGCGCTGATTTCCAGGCTGGTGATATAATCGCCGGGCTTGGCGCCTGGGGGCAGGTGAGCGATAATCTTTTGGTAGAGCGGGTCTTGCCCATCCACCATGCCGTCGATGTAGCTGGACTTGGGATTCAAAACGATGTCGCTCAACCCAGCGTCTTTGGCCATACCCTCCGTTTCGGAAATCAGGACTGCGCCGGCCACGCAGCCCACGAGCGCCTCGACCATCCCGGCGATGACGGCAGGCAACGGTTTGACCAGCGCGAGGTCTGAAACGGCCACCCGCCCACCGGGCTTGAGAACGCGCGAAATCTCACGCCAGACTTGCCCCTTGTCAGGCGACAGATTAATGACGCAGTTCGATATAATAGCATCCACGCTGGCGTCAGCCAGAGGGAGATGTTCAATTTCTCCAAGCCGGAACTCGACATTGTCGAGGCCGGTTGCACGGCGATATGAATCGATGTTCTGGCGAGCCTTGGCCAGCATTTCGGCTGTCATATCGACCCCTATCACACGACCCGTGGGACCCACCTTTTTGCCCGCAATAAACACATCGAAGCCGCCCCCGCTGCCCAGGTCCAGAACCACCTCGCCGGGTTTCAGTGAGGCCAGGGCGTTTGGGTTCCCACAAGAGAGCCCCATATTGGCGCCCTCCGGCAGGGCGGCCAATTCTTCGGCGGAGTAGCCGATATGCCGGGCAAGCTTTTCGGAATCCACGGCGGCGGTCCCGCAAGAACTTGGTTTGGGGCCGCAGCAACCCCCTCCGCTTGACCGCCGCGCATTGCGCCCAGCGGCTATATCAGAGTAACCTGCGCGGACCTTCCGGTGAACCAGCTCAGCATCTTGGGTCGGTTTCATTGGTTTGTTTTATCGTTCAATGTGTGTTGTGCAGTGAGTTGGGCGACGTGCCGGCAAACGCATAACGCCTGCTCTGGTCCTCGGAGTCCAAAGCCCTGATCATCGTCATGGTCATGAAATTCTCGCGTCAGCATAACCTTATTTCGCCATCTAACGAAATATAGATCAGAACCAATTTAGTGTCAAGCTGGCATAAAATGTTGAAATTCTCGAGACATCTGGAGCAGGGTGGAGTATTGCTATTAAAACATTCTTTTTGACATAGTAAACAACCTTGTTGTATAGAAAAGACTGCATGAAAATGGCAGAGCCGGCGCGCCTTCGGGAGCTGAGCCCCCGTGGCCGAATGATTCAGCAATGAGAGCCTCACCCCAACCGGTGGAAATGAGATCGCTTTGCGCCGGGAAAGAAGCCAACGGGATGTCCGCGCCAAGCCCGCATGGGGGTCATTTGTCGCTCGAAAATGTGCATGGCAGCATCGACGTGCCCAATCATGAAGCCGGCTTTTGGCAGCAATGGCGCGCTTTTGTCGGGCCGGCGATACTGGTCAGCGTCGGTTACATGGACCCTGGCAACTGGGGCACCGACTTGGCCGGGGGCGCGCAGTTCAAATACGGGCTGCTCTGGGTGGTAGGGCTGGCCAGCTTGATGGCCATTTTCATGCAGGTGATTGCCTCCCGTTTGGGAGTGGTCACGGGAAAGGACCTGGCGCAATGCTGCCGGGATTGGTATCCGGGCTGGACCCGCTGGCCCAATTGGCTGTTCTGCGAAGTGGCCATTGGCGCCTGTGACCTGGCGGAGGTGCTCGGCAGCGCCGTGGCGCTCAACCTCATGTTCCATATCCCACTGCTTTGGGCGGTCATTATTACGGGGCTGGATGTTCTGCTGCTCCTGGCCCTGCAACGCTTCGGGATGCGAACCATCGAAGGCATCGTGCTGCTGCTGGTTCTGACCATCGGCGTTTGCTATTTTATCGAGGTTTTTGTCCTGCCCCAGACCCAGCCGAATTTTTTGGAAATGGGGCGGGCCATGGTCACGCCGGGTCTTCGCCAGGCCGGGATGATTTACGTGGCGATTGGCATTATCGGCGCGACGGTGATGCCCCATAATCTCTACCTGCATTCGGCCCTGGTGCAGAGTCGCAGATTACAGAAAGACGAAGCCTCGATTCGCACTGGTATCCGGTTCAACACGATTGATTCGGTTACCGCCTTAACCATCGCGTTCTTTGTCAACGCCGCCATTATGGTCCTGGCGGCCATGGTCTTTTACGGAAAAACCCACCTGGTGGTGGCGGGCGGCCAGACAGTTTCCTTTAGCCCCGAGAGCGACTGGATTCGCATCGCCTATCTCACGCTGGCGCCGCTGCTAGGCACATCGATGGCTAGCGCGCTGTTTGTCGTGGCTCTGCTGGCCAGCGGCCAAAGCAGCACGATCACCGGCACGCTCGCGGGCCAGGTGGTGATGGAAGGCTTTATGCACTGGCGCCTGCAACCGTGGTTGCGCCGGCTCATCACCCGGGCCCTTGCCATCATCCCGGCGGTTCTTATCATCGGGCTTCGCGGCGATAGCAGCGTCAATGATCTCCTGACTCTCAGCCAGGTCGTGCTGGCGCTCCAGCTCCCCTTTGCCATGTTCCCGCTGCTGCATTTCACCTCCTCCCGCAAGCGCCTGGGCAAATGGAAGCTCGGTTGGTTTCTCTTGCTCGCCGGCTGGGGCAGCGCCCTGTTGATCACCGCGATGGACATCTGCGGACTGCCCGACTCGCTAAAGTCGGCGTGGCATGTGATCCTTGGCCGATAAGCAACGCAATAAAAGTATATCCTCCGCGTTCGATGTTGAATGTTCGACATTGGACGTTCGATGTTCCGCCAGGCGCCGAACATCGAACCTCGAACGTCCAACTTCGAGCTGCAATGCAACTGTAACGCACTGCAATCCTAGCCCACGCAGGGCTCATGACAAAGCAGCGCGGGCGTACGCTGCCCAACGGGCGAGATGCCCGTTTAACTCGCCGGCGCTACTTTCCATCCTCCCTTTCCTGGCGAAATGAGGCGAGCCGTGCTTTGCGGACATAGCGTTTGAAAGCATTCAATTGACGCGGGTGTTCCCGCCAGAAGCCGACAAGCTGCGAAAGGACTGTGAGGGTCTCCGGGCGGAGATGGTGTTCGATATCCTCGACCTCGCGGTCCACCGTTTGGGAATCCAGGCCGACGATTTCCAGGAAATCCGTCAGGATATTGTGCCGGGCTTTCACGTGCTGGGCCACTTGGCGCCCGCTTGGGGTCAGAGTAAAGCCGCGGTAGCGTTCGTAATTGACATAGCCACGCCGAGCCAGCCGGCGCACCATGTTCGAGACCGCCGAGGTGCTCAAGTGGAGTGAGGCGGCCAGGTCGGCTACCCGGGCATAGCCCTTCCCCTCGATCAGCTCCTGAATCCGCTCCAAATGGTCTTCTGTCGATTCGGAGCGGTTCAACGCCGCGCTCTTTGGCTTTCGAGTTGTTGTTTTCACAGCGGGGGAATCATTAGCAAATGTCCATCGCCATGGCGAGCATTTCACTCGCGCTGCCAAGGGGTCTGGGGGGCGCATCTGCAAATATGCCGGGAGGAGCCTTCGCCGGATAGGTTTATGGCCCATACGATCGAGAACAAAACCAGGCTCCTTCAGTGGAGCAAAACGAGCAGGGGAGGAAGTGTGTCAAAACTCCCAGTGCAGTCTGGCGCCCAGAATGGAGACCGGGCCACGGTCGCGATTGAATGCGGGGTTGCTGACGAATTGGTAATCGAGTGTGGCGTGAACGCTGCTCCAGAGTTGAAAGTCGTAGTAAGTTTCGATGACTTTTTCCCATCCGTAATTCAGCGCCCCGTCGCCGGCAAGGATGCCCGTGCCGCCCGCTTCGAAGAATTGCTGGTGGACCCGGGAAATCCCACTGAGCACCCCGGCCAACCCGACGGTATCGCTAGGGCGTCGCCAGAATTCGCCTTTGATGCTCAGGCCCAGACTCGCGGTGCGGTCCACGTCGGAAAAGACCCAGGCCTCGTTGCGGCCATCGCTCCAGCCGAGGCGCGTAAAGACTCCCACATTCTTGAGGACCTCCTGCTCCGCGTTCAGCCCAAACCCGTATTTCTGCCGATACGCCCCTGTCGCCGCGATATTCGCCGGGAGCCCAGTGCGGGCGGCGTTATCCACCGCCTCCTGGTAGCTGCCCATGTGGGCCTGATTGAGAAAAGCAAGGAAACGGACGGCGCCCGGGCGTTCGTGGAGGACAAAGCGGCGCTCGAACTCCGCCACCATACCCCAGGCATCCAAATAATGCATGTCCTGGGCCGTGCCATTGGAGACCTTGGGCATTTGGAAGAAGCCATAGCGCAGCGCCCACTTGGGCTGGTTCAACTCGACGGCGAAGCCGGTTTCATAACCGAGGCTGTCCGCCGGATAATCCCAGGCCTCGTTAGCCATCAGCCCCCAGTTCATGAACTGAGTGCGCGGGTCGTTGGCGTAGGTATTATTATCGAAGATATCTTTGGCGCTCATCTTCCCCAGGGTGAGGGTCACCCGTGACACATCCTGCTTGCCCGCCAGATGGAGCGGGTCATCCTGGATGGTCTCCTGCTCGCCACCCAGGCCAAGGGTCTGGCGGATGAAGGCCCGCGCGAAGGTCACATTGGGGACCTTGGTTCCCAAACGGAAGGCCTCGCCGTTGGGAAAGGCCTCTATCCCGAGAGTTTTGCTCAAGCCGAATCCTTGCCACATCAGCCCATCGACGTGCGCCTCGGCCCCTTGCCACAACCGGGCGCCTGCAAACAAATCCAGAGAGACCGTTTCCCTGATCTCCCCCTTGCTGTCCAGGCTGTTCGGCCCGGAGTATTTGGCGGGGAAGGCAGGGTCACCCTGGATAATGTCCGTGTTCTGGAAATGCCAGTTCCAGAACTGCTCCGGCGTTTGCTCCGGAGTCTTAACCGCAGGGTCCCAGAGCGGCCCGGGAGTGGCCGGCCCCGCAGCGGACGCATATTCCGCCGCATTGGTTGTTGCGAGCAAAGTCGCTGCGCTACAGGCGAGCGCGACCACCGTGGCCCCGGAGGCAAACTTACCGTTCGATTTCATTTGGAGCGCTGCCCACTCTGGCGGCTGTAGCGTTTATCATCCTGCCGCCGGACCGCGGGCAACAGGAACTTGTCTTCTGAATTTCATTAAGTGCCTTAATCAATAAGCCCTTGAGAGTATTGTGTCAAAACATATGTATTATCAACAAAACATTCGCTTGACCCGGCGGAACCGCACGCGAGGTTTTTTCAGGCAACGTCCGCCTCTTTTGAGAATAGTTGAAGAACGCGAGGCCCAGATAACAAACCTTGCTTTCAATGAGCTTGGGGCCTATCATTTCGTTGTATGGCGAATTACAATAGATGAACAGGCGTGATTTCATGGCCATCACCAAGGCGCTGGCGGACGAAAACCGCGTCCGGGTGCTCCTGGCGTTGCGGGGTGGTGAGTTGTGCGTCTGCCAGATTACCGAGCTATTCGGCCTGGCTGCATCCACGATTTCCAAGCACCTGTCCATTCTCTATCAAGCCGGCCTGGTGGATTCACGCAAGGATGGCCGGTGGATATACTATTCCCTGCCCGCCAAAGGGGCTTCGCGGCCTGCCCGCGAAGCGATTGGCCTGGTGGCCAGGTCTCTGGAAAAGGACTCGCTCACCGTCGAAGACGCGGCGCGTCTCAAGAAGATTTTAGCCATGGACCCCGTTGCGCTCTGCAAACGCCAAGGCCGAAGCTAAACGTCTTGTTTCTGTCATGAACGATTCCTCCGTCGCTGTGATGGATAGGCCGGTTCCGGCAAAGAAGCGCCTCGCTTTCTTTGAGCGTTACCTTACCGTTTGGGTGTTGGTCTGCATGATCATCGGGGTGGCCCTCGGCAAGCTCTTTCCTGACCTCACGGCAACCCTCAGCAGAATGGAATTCGGACGAAGCTCGCAGGTGAACGTCCCCATTGGCATCCTGCTCTGGTTGATGATTTACCCAATGATGCTCAAGGTGGATTTCGGTGCGATAGGCGGCGTCGCTCGCAGGCCGAAGGGCCTTCTGGTCACACTCTTTGTGAATTGGCTCATAAAACCGTTCAGCATGGCGCTGCTGGCCTGGCTCTTCATGCAGCACCTGTTTGCGCCGTGGATTGACCCGAAAACCGCAAGGGATTACACCGCCGGGCTTATCATCCTGGCTGCCGCGCCCTGCACAGCCATGGTTTTCGTCTGGTCTTACCTCACGGACGGCGACCCGGCTTACACGTTGGTCCAGGTTGCGGTAAATGACCTCATCATGCTCGTGGCCTTCGCGCCAATCGTGATGTTCCTGTGCGGCGTTGCCAACGTGGTCGTTCCTGCGAAAGTCCTCATCACCTCGGTGGTGGTCTTCATCGTCATCCCTCTGACGGCCGGTTGGCTCACGCGCACCGCACTGCTTAAGTCCCACGAAAAACAATGGTTCGAGCAAAACTTTCTGCCCAAGTTTCACCCGGTGATGATCGGCGCCCTCCTGCTCACACTGGTGCTTATCTTCGCCTTTCAGTCTGCCAACCTCACCCAGCGCCGGATTGCCGTCCTGCTCATCGCGGTCCCTATCATTATCCAAGTCTATTTCAACTCGGGTTTGGCTTATTTTCTGATGCGCATCCTGCGCGTGGAGCATAACGTCGCTTCGCCGGGTGCTCTGATTGGCGCGAGCAACTTCTTCGAATTAGCCGTCGCGGTGGCAATCACCCTGTTCGGCGCAAATTCAGGCGCCGCACTGGCAACCGTAGTCGGTGTGCTCGTGGAAGTCCCCGTGATGCTTTCAGTTTGCGGCTTCTGCAATCGAACGGGTCATTGGTTTGTTGAATCGAAACCGGAGACTTCATCGATTCCAATCGAGTATTCGCCATGAGGGTAACGCCTGAGACCTGCTACTGCTGCCGGGCCGTGGCTCAGTTTGAGCCAGGTAAATGGCATTCTCAACCGCCTCTCGGGTTTGACACGCGCGTTGTATCCGCGAAAGACATGGCCTTTTCTTGTCATCGGAAGCGCCAAAGGGTTGTGAATAACCGGTGAGCAACTCGTCCATCCGTACTTCCGGGGAGGGGTCAGCATTTGATACCCCTCTCCTGCCAAACTGGGGCCATGAAAATTCAATTCAAACGATTCACACGGCCTCAACTGCTCAAACGCATCGGACGCGACTTGCTGGTCCGTTTCTTCGACCAGTTCGCGGCTCATATAAAGCAGAGCCATATCGAGATGCCAGGGCCGCATGTTGGCGACGAGGAATATTTTGGGGAGTTGGCGCGGCTGCTCGCATTGCCGGAGGCTCTTCCGGACACGCTAACCGAGGCGCTGTTTGCGATTGATGACCTCTCGACGTCCGAAGGCCAGGAACAGCTCGAAATGGCGATCGCTCAAGGCGGACTGGCGCTTGCGCCCCACCCCGACGGGTCGCGCGAGGAATTGGCCTTGCAGGTCTGGCTGGCCGATCCCGTTTTGCTGGCCCGCACTCATAACCAGCAACAATTGCGGCGTTTAACGGCTTTCGAGCACTTCAGCGCCAAGCCCGGAGAACGGCGAGACTTTACGCCGCCCGGCCAGGGCGCCCTGGAGGTTCTTTCAGCCGAATTAGACCCTTGGTTTGCGCAACATCTTCGTGGGCGCAACACGACCCATGTGGAACTCTATCCTTTGAACGGTGATTACTGGTTTGTGGTCCGTCACGGCGATGCGTTTACTCGCGCGCTCACGGTCGAACAACAGCACACTGAAGTCCTTCATTACCGCCCCGAACGCGACGACGTAATTGCCTATTGCCCTGGCCGGGCCGAACTGCGCATTAATGCCCGCACGCGCGGGGAGAGAGAACTCTACCGCAGGAAGTTCGGTCTGTGGCTGCTCGGGTGCGAGGATTCCTTTGGCTGCCGCTCGACCTACACGTTGGAACCGCTGCGCAATGAAGGCCCTGATGCTCTCGATGCGGCCGGCCTGGACGGCATCGAGCGCATCGTTCTGCGGGAGATCGAGATCGACTGGGGCGGCGGCTTCGCTCGCCGAACCATTCGCATGGCAAACGACCTGTTTGGCTCCGCCGCAGCGGCCAATCCGCCCGAAGAGGCCATCCCCAAAGATGGCAGGTTGGCGCGCGCCGCTTTCGAGATTCTTTTCCGCGACTGCCGCAAACCGCGTGCGGTGCAAATCCGGCTGCCGAATCATCTCAAGGTGGGACGCCATTGTGACGCACAGCGGGTTGAACTGTGGCTCACTCGCCGCGGATTCAGGGTGGAAAATAATGGTTATTTATGAAATCGCCCTGGCTTGTCCTTGAATCCATTCACAACCTCAGCGCCGTCACCGCCGAGTGGCGAACCCAGTTAGGAGCCCATTTTGCGGCGTTCCGCAATGGCTTCCTGGTCCGCGCCGCTCAGGCCGCCACCTCGTATCCTTGTCCGAGGCAATGCGGTTGCGCGCACGAGATCGTCCACCATAACTCGATCGAGATCGTTGCGGTGTGCCGATGCGAATCCTGGAATTGCGACGATTTGCGCCTGGCGCCGCAGGACACCGCGTTATGGACTTTAAGCTGGCCGCGTCTGGGGAGCGCCTTGTGCAAGGCGCTCGGGCTGCACAGCCGAAAAGCCGGGTTCACGCTCGAAAACACCCGGCAAATTGGCGCCTGGTCCGAAGCGGCCATCCCGGTGATTCTCACCGTGCAGAGCGAGCCGAGTGGATTACGCCCTGTTATCAGCGAGTTGGCCGCGCGCTTGCGGCAGCCATTCATCCTCCTGGCGCCCACCGCCCGGCATTTGGACGCAACCGGCAAGGAACTGCTGGCCCATGCCGGCGCAGGCTTTTTCGACCTCGAATCCCATATTACATTTCAGTCCACAATGGGTTCGACAGCCCTTGTGAGCGAGCCGGATGATGCTGCTGAAGAAATGGCCACGGGAATTTTGCGCGCCATCAGATCGCCCGCTGATTTATTTGGCCGGTTCACACCGCAACCCGCCGAACCTGTTGAAGAGGATGTGGCGCGGCGCGCTTTTGCCTTGGTTCAGCAGCTCGATTCGGATGAGTCCATCCAGGCACCGACTGTCCTGACGGTTTTCCGCCTCTATTGCATGGAAGACAAAAGCATCAGTCAGATCGCCCAAAAATTCCGCTGCTCGAAGGCCACCGTGTTCAGGCGGCTTGAACTGATTCGCGCCAAAACCGGCATGGACCCGCGGGACCTCAGGAAATACTCGGCGCACCTGGAGCACATCGAAGAGGACATCGCCGATTCGCGCGCCGCGCACATCCATCGAAAGAACCTCATTGAAGAGAGGGATGAGGGAGAATTAAGGTGATATTGGAGCGTGGCGAGGATGGTTATTTCGTTGCCACTGCCCCTCCCTCAAGAGCTGCTGGTCCCAGGGAAGGTCGCGCGAGGAGGCCTTGCGAAACATCCGAGAAGCGGTTGAGCTCTATCTTGAACCGGCGGGATGGCGGTTCCAGTTCCGCTTCGCGGTTCACGCCATTTGGTCCCGCGTGCCTGAGCTCACCTCGTTCGACATAAAGCATGAGCGCTCAGAACGAAAGATCTTGCATCGCGTGTGGCGAGCCGATCCTGGAAAGAGCGAAGAAATGTCCTCACTGCCGCAGTTGGCAATACCGGATGTACACCGCCTGGTTTCATCCGGCCACTTGGATTGCGCTCATCGTTGTAATCGGTGCAATGTTCCCCATCCCCATGGGTTCGATTCTCTACGACTTGCCGCGTAAACCGAGTTCGGCATTTCGCCCCTCAGAGTCCTTTTCCATTGTCGAGTCGAAGGTTCATTACGGCATCGAGAAGGATATTCCTAACGTTTCCTGCATCGGCACAATTCGCAACAACACCGATACCGCGTGGGAGGATCTCCACTTTCAGGTGAGGTTCTTCAACTTGGCAGGCCAGCTCATAGATACGCTTTCCGACAGCGACTATTCCCTTGTTGTGCAGCCGCACTCTGAAGGGGCATTTCGAGTCCGAGGTTTGGCTGACAAGTCTGCCGACCAGTATGCCACGCACAAAGTGGAAGTGACGTGGGCAAAAGACGCGCGTGGCGCGTGGTAGTTAGAGGGAGGCGGGGCGCTCCCCCTCGTACTTTTTCATTCATTTTTGGCCAACCTTAGCGCATGGTAGCGCTGATGACGGCAGATGCCGAACCCATAGACGAGAAGTGCCCGGAACGAACCGCCGATATTGAAGCAGAGGCGGAAGCGCGGCCACCCTGGCGCAAGATCGCGCTGCTGGCGCTCATTGTTGGAGTTTTGCTGGCTATCGTGTACCTATCGCCGCTGCGGGACCAATTAAAGCACTTGCGGGAAATCAGCCTCTATATACGAGGCTTGGGATTCTGGGCGCCGCTGGCACTCACGGGGGGCATTGCCGCGCTGGTAGCGGTGGGGTTTCCGCGTTTGTTGTTTTGCGTCATCGCAGGCATGGCGCTGGGGTTTTGGCAGGGGCTGCTCTGGGCGCAGTTTGGCACGCTGCTGGGCAACTATGGTGTCTTCCTGACGGCCCGTTCCAAAGGAGGCGATTGGGCCCGGCGCTATCTTTCCAAACGCGGACGGCTCCATCACCTGATCCAGCAAGAAGGCATCCTGGGTGTTATCCTGGCGCGCCAATTGCCCGTGCCCGGACTGCTGGTCAACATGACCTGCGGGCTGGTGCACATCCGCCACCGCCACTTTATTATTGGGACAATCGTTGGTCAGTTGCCTGAAGCGGTGCCTTGCACCTTGATTGGCGCGGGGGCAATTGCCGCGTCATTTGGCAAAAGCGCCGGAGCCATCAGTCTTGCCGTGGCGATTGCGGTGGCGCTTTGGGTCGCGCTGCGGTGGTTCTTCAGAAAAAGGGTAAGGGATGAAACTTGTACTCAGCCCCAAAAGTAATTGGGCCGCCACAAACGGGATTCATAAGAATCGGCGCGCTCCACTCCAGGCGCGAGGCCTCATTTCAATTTCGGCGGCCTTTCTGTGCGCGCTCTTGCTGAACGTCGCGGCCCGAACCTGCAATGCTCAGGCGGTTGGAACCCAACCCACTGACCAGCCGCATCCGAACCGGCAACAACAGCCCTCACCGGCCCGGGCCGAGGTCGATGTCATCCTTTGGTTCGATACTGAGGACTACCTGTTGCCGGCTGACGATGATGCTTGCAAGCGACTGGCCGGCCTGCTGTCCCAACGGGGCATCCGGGCGACGTTTAAAGTCGTTGGGGAGAAGGCGCGGGTGCTGGAACGGCGGGGGCGGCAGGACGTGATCCGCGCGCTCAAACGGCATGACATTGCGTACCACGCAAATTTCCATTCTGTTCATCCAACGCCCTCGGAGTATCTGGCGGAGTGCGGGCTCCTGGACGGCATGGCTGAGTTTATCCGGCGCGAGGGAGGCGGAGCGGCGGATGTGCGAAGGGTCTTCTCGGTCCCGACGCTTGCATGTTACGGGCAGCCGGGTTCATCGTGGGCGCCCCAGGCGATCGCCGCATTGAAGAGCATCGGTGTGAGCCCGCATGGCACTCCCTGCTATGTCGATGAAGGCGAGCATGTCGGGCTCAATGAACAGCCCTTTTGGTACGCTGGCGCATTAAACGTCTATCACATGGGCCAAAACTGCACGCGAATGGATTTGCACGACCCCAATGCTTTGGAACCGGCAGAGCGCAAGGTGACAGCCATTGCCGATCGATTGCGGGAACAGGGCGGGGGCCTCATCAGCATCTATTATCACCCCTGCGAGTGGGTGCACCAGGAGTTCTGGGATGGCGTGAATTTCCGACGCGGGGCCAACCCGCCCCGGGAGCAATGGCGGCCTCCGCCTCAAAGGCCCGCAGCGGAAACGGAAGCGGCCTTTGACCGGTTTTCGCAGTACATTGATTACATCAGGGCCATACCTGGGCTGCGATTTATCACGGCCAGCCAACTGCCTGGCCTCTATCCGGATGTCGTCCGCTCGGAAGGCGCGCCGGAGGCTGACGTAGCCGAATTAGCCCGCCGCCTTGCCAAAGAGAACGGCAGGGGCATTGATTTCCAGGTCATCGGCAGCCGGGCTTATTCTTTGGCCGACCAATTCGAGTTGCTTTCGCGCGCTGCGGGCAAACTGCTATCTGGCCAACCGCCGGCCTTTCCGTTGGTTGCCTCGGGCCTGCTGGGCCCGGACAGCCCGCCGCCCGTTTCTGAAAAGGACCACCTGGATTGGTTTGCTTTCCGCGATGCAGCGCGCGATGTCTTCGATTTCATTCAAACCCAGCAACGCGTCCCCGCGCGCGTTTTCATCGGAGCTGACCCGGTCGCACCGGCTGATTTTTTGATTGCATTGGCTGACCTTTACGATTTCCACAACCGGACTGGCCGGCTGCCGGTGCAGGAGGGCGTAAGGCTTGGAAGAAACCTGGAAGTCCTGCCTGCCCGGCATATTGCCAAGGACTCGCCGGAGGTTTTTGGCGGTTGGGTGATTCACAAAGAAGGGTTTCGCGCGCCGAAAATTCTGGAAATGGGGCGGCTGCAGGCCTGGACGCTCAAACCAGCCATTAGGAGCCACTTTTAAAACCCGCCTCCGGAAGGCGCATCCTTGCTAATCGGTGCGCAGGACCTTCGCCCCTTTTGTCCTCGTGACATACCCTGGCGGGTTTTGTCTAATCAGCAGTGAACGTCACTGTGAGCGAGCCACAGGCATTACCCGCTTCTGCGGAGACATCGCCAGCCAGACTGGCGTCCTCTGAATTTGCCGACCTCTACAACGAGTATAGCCGCGCCATTTATTACCTGGCCCTCCGGTTGCTGAGCGACCCGCAAAAGGCCGAAGATGCCACCCATGACGTCTTTCTCAAGGCCTTCCGAAAGATGAGCCAGTTCCGAGAGGAATCCTCCTGGCGCACCTGGTTGTACCGGATTGCCATCAATCATTGCCGCAACCTGCTGCAGGCC
This sequence comes from Verrucomicrobiia bacterium, assembly GCA_035946615.1. Taxonomy (NCBI): domain Bacteria; kingdom Pseudomonadati; phylum Verrucomicrobiota; class Verrucomicrobiia; species Verrucomicrobiia bacterium. The sequence goes on along the minus strand of DASYZB010000039.1, from coordinate 16,740 downwards.
TGGAACGAGCGGCACATGATGTCCAACGCCGATGATGCCATTTGGGAAACCACTCCCGCAAAAGCCGATTCCCCGCTGCGCGTGCTTGAAACAAAGGAACTAGGCCAGCGCATCCAGAAGGCATTGGATGGTCTGCCGGCGGAATACCGGCTGTTGCTCCTGCTGGTGGCCGACCAGGAATTGAGCTATGAGCAAGTCGCAGCCCTTACGGAGCAATCTGCCGACGCCGTCCGCGGCAAGCTCCACCGCGCGCGCAAGGCCTTTGCCGTCCTGTTTCAAAAAACGGCCTAGATTTATATGAAGCCTCAACACAGACTTTCCTCACAACAAAAAGCCGAAGAGCAGGAGGCGGCTGCCAATCAGCAGCAAAGCCAATCGCAACCGGCTCTCGAATTCGCCAGCGCCGAAGAGATGCTCCGGCACGACGCGCTCCATACCCCCGTGCCACCCGTCATCGCGCAGCGTTTAGAACAATCCCTTCGTCAGATACCTCCGCCGACGCCACGGTCCTGGTGGCGCCGCTGGTTTGGCGGTTAGAGGACCTTTTCAAATGCGCATGACTTGCCCGGATTCTCTCGAGCCCAGGGCGGCGCGAATGAACCGCCCGCTGATCGCCGGGGCTCGCGCGCGGCTCGCCCGTGCCATGCTCGCAGACTGCCGTCTCTGCGCCCACGATTGCGGGGTCAACCGGCTCGCCGGCGAATCGGGCCGCTGCCGAGCGGGAGCTGAGACCCGGTTTTTTTCGGCTCAAATCGAGGTTGGAGATGAGCTGGAGTTGCTTCCCACCTTTGCGATAGCCCTGAGCGGCTGCGATCTGCGTTGCGATTTCTGCATCACCGGTTCATCAAGCTGGAACCCAAGGGCAGGCGCGCGGTTCGATGTGGCCGATGTGGCCGCTGGCGCCCGCCTGGCTATCGAGGAGGGCGCACTCACCATCCAATTGCTGGGCGGCGAGCCCACCATCCATCTGCCTGCCGCCCTGGCGTTGGTCGCGCAACTTCCCGTAACGGCGAAACTGGTCTGGAAAACCAACGCCCATGGGTCGTGGCAGTCGCGGCAATTGCTCGATGGGATGTTCGATGTGTGGGTGGCGGATTTTAAATTCGGCAATGATGATTGCGCGCTAAGACTCGCGCGAGTTGAACGCTATATCGAGACCGTCCAGCAGAACCTGCTCAGTACCCGCTCCGAACTCATCGTTCGCCATCTGCTCATGCCTGGCCACATCGATTGTTGCTGGAGGCCCGTAGCCGAATGGCTTGCCGCCCAGTTGCCGCGAGTCAAGGTAAGCCTTCGTGCCGGCTTCTGGCCTGCCTGGCGCTCAGCCCGTCATCCCGAACTGCGCCGAACCGTTCCCGCCGATCAGCAGGAGCGCGCTGTGTGCATTGCGCGTGATTTAAACTTGAACCTCATTCAATGAACAGGCCAAGATACAACAAACCCGGCGGCGCCTATGACCAGGCAGCGCAGGCGTCCTCGCCGGTGGGCGCCACCAGCCTTGGCGCCGAACACAGCACTTCAAGCGAACTGTTAATCCTATCGGATGGCAATATTCTGGTGCATAATCTCACGCCGGCATTGGCGGCTGTGCTGAAAAAAGTGGTTCCGAAAGATTCAAGCCTCCGGCGCCGCATCTTATGAACTTTCAGACTGAACTGGAGACGCTCATTCGGGCGCGCTACCCGATCCTTTACATCGTTTCGAGCGAAGAGATGCGCGTGCAGAACCTGGCGGTCGAGATTGCCAAAAAGCGGCAGAAAAAGGTCTTCGAATGGAGCTACAGCACCGGGATTGTCCCAGCGGGCACATCCATCCAATCCCAAAAACATCGCAACGCCGCTACGAAAGACCCCCTGGCCGCCCTCGACCAGGTTATCGAGCAGGTCGAACCGGCCCTCTTTATCTTTAAAGATTTTCACCCGTTTCTGACCAAGAACAACTTTGCTGTCGTGCGGAAGCTCAAGGAGATTGCCATCCACTTGAAGAACAGCTTCAAGACCATCATCCTGGTTTCCCCGATCATGGAGATACCGACTGAATTGGAAAAGGAGATCACGGTGCTCAACTATCCTCTCCCATCACGGGAGGATTTGAGCGATCTGCTCGACAAGATCATCGCCGATGTCAAACAGTTCAAGCAGGTCGTCATCGCCCTCGATGAGGCCGGGCGCGAGCGCCTGCTCCAGGCCGCTTTGGGCCTCACCTTGGGCGAAGCCGAAAACGTCTTTGCCAAGATCATCGTCAAAGACGAACGCCTCAGCGGGGACGATGTCAACGAGGTCTTCGCCGAAAAGCAGCAGATCATTCGCAAGAGCGGTTTGCTGGAATACTACGCAACCACCGAAGGTTTTTCGCAAATTGGCGGCCTGGCCGTCCTGAAGGATTGGTTGGGCAAACGCGCGCTGGCCTTCTCCAAAGAGGCGCGGGCCTTCGGGTTGCCCGCCCCCAAGGGCATCCTCATGCTGGGCGTGCAGGGCTGCGGCAAGAGCCTGTGCGCCAAGGCCGTCTCAACCCAATGGCAACTGCCCCTGTTGCGTTTCGATATGGGGCGCATGTTCGGCAGCCTCGTCGGGTCCTCAGAGGAAAACGTCCGCCGGGCCATTGCCGTGGCCGAATCGGTTGCTCCGGCCATTCTTTGGGTGGACGAAATTGACAAGGCCTTCGCCGGTTCCCAGGGGTCCGGCGCCACCGACGGCGGCACCACCGCCCGCGTGTTCGGCACTTTCCTGACCTGGCTTTCTGAAAAGAGCGCTCCGGTCTTTGTCGTTGCCACCGCTAACGATATCTCTCAATTGCCCCCGGAACTGCTCCGCAAAGGCCGGCTCGACGAGATTTTTTTTGTCGATCTGCCCAGCCGCCAGGAGCGCCTCGAGGTCTTCCGCATTCACCTCCAAAAACACGCGCGCGACGCCGCCCTCTTTGATCTGGATGCCTTGGCCGACGCCAGCCCTCAGTTCAGCGGCGCAGAAATCGAGGAGGCAATTAACAGCGCCCTCTACGATGCCTTCTACTCGAAGGTCGAGTTGACTACTGAACACGTCCTGGAAGCTCTGGCGCAAACTGTGCCCTTGGCCAAAACCATGGACGAGCAGATCAATCGGCTCCGCAGTTGGGCTGAGGGCCGCGCTCGTAACGCCAGCGTGGCGCGCGATGGCCAAAAGCAACCCACCGCGCGGCGGATGGAATTGTAAAGGAAGTTTGCGATTTTCGTCGGACCGGTCTGACTGGTCTGACCCCTCTGAGCGATTTAGCAATCTCCGCTTCCGGTTGATTTCCGCGCCGGGGAGGCCGAAGTTATTATATGAATATAATGGAGATAGCTTTATTTCCCAACCGGTCTAAGGCCGAGCCGATTCAACAGCGCCTGTGTCAGGCCGGGTTCGATTCAGAGGTTCACGATGACCTCAGCCTCGAGCGGCTGTGGTTCGTTTTACAACCGGAGGCAGGCGCGCGCATCGAGGTTCCCGCCGACCAATTTGAACGGGCGGAGCAGTTTCTATTGGACTGGGATGCAGCCGAGGGCGCGTTGCGCGAGGCTATCCGGTGCCCCGAGTGCGGCTCGCTCCGAGTCGATTATCCACAATTCGCGCGCAATTCTCTGATGACCACTCTGGCCATGGGTGTGGCTGCCCGCTTTGGCCTGGTCGAGAAGGATTATTATTGCGAGGACTGTCACTTTACCTGGCCCAAGGCGGGGACCCGCCCCCGGCGCGACCGTCCGCACATGTCCCCTTATTACTTCATTGAAGGAGTCGAGCAGACCCGGCTGGGGCAAAAGCCGGTGGAACAAAAGGCGGCGTAAACGTCCTCTCAAATTTCGACGAAACCATCTTCTAGGGCCATGGAGAGCCCCAAGGATTTTCCTAGTGGATGGTTGGGACTCTTACGCGATAGTGGCTTTGCAACGGAAGCGCTGAAGAACATGGCGGGGTTACAGGGGATTCATAGGTAGGGCGGCCAGCAGATGGCCGCTCTTTTTTTGTCCATTCCACGTAGGAGACGACGTAAGGAGTCTCTATCAAGATTGTCTGCTGGCCGCCTTTGGTTCACCCGGAAGTTGCTGATCAGAGACTCCTTACGTCGTCTCCTACACCCAGGAATGGCGGCTCGTTGCTTCGGCTTTTGTCATTAGCCCTGCCCTGCCCCGACTCGATTGCTTTTGGCACTCGCATAGTCCTCACCAAGCAAAAAATGCCAAGCGATTGACAATTGGCGTACAGCCGGACAATCCCAGGGGTGCCAGATTTAGCCAAGGGCAGAAGAACCGACACGCAGGCGGAGCTCTCTTTGCCGGTGCTTTGCCCGGCTGATGAAAAACAAATCGACGTTCAACGTGCATTGGTCGCGAGGCGAGCAGGTCTTGCGCGACCCGGCGCAAAACAAGGATGCCGGCTTCACTTTGGCCGAGCGGCGGCGGCTGGGAATAGAAGGCCTGCTGCCGCCAGCGGTTCTCAGTATCGAACAGCAGGTTGCCGTCGAATGGGAGCACATTAGCTCGAAGAAAGACTCGCTCGAACAGTACATCGGTTTGATTTCCCTGTTGGACCGCAATGAAACTTTGTTCTACCGGTTATTGGTCGAAAATCTAAAGCTGTTGGTCCCGATTATCTATACCCCCACGGTCGGGCTTGCATGCCAGCAGTTCAGCCACATTTATCGCCGCCCACGCGGGCTGTTCTTGTGTCCAAAGGATCGGGGCCAAATCGCTCAGCGTCTGAGAAACTTTCGGAGAGACATCCGGCTAATCGTCGTGACAGACAACGAGCGGATTCTCGGCTTGGGCGATCAAGGGGCCGGTGGGATGGCCATTCCCATCGGCAAATTGGTCCTCTACTCGGCTGGAGCGGGCATTCACCCCTCCCTTTGTCTTCCTATCAGCCTGGACGTCGGAACGGACAATTCGGCATTGTTGGAGGACCCTTATTACGTGGGATACCGCGGACGCCGCCTGCGCAGCGCCGAATACGATCTGTTTATCGAGGAGTTTGTGCAAGCGGTCAAACACGTCTTCCCGCGCGCCCTCCTCCAGTGGGAAGACTTCAAAAAGGCAAATGCCTTTAACCTCCTGGAGCGCTATGCTCAGCGGTTAGCCAGCTTCAACGACGACATCCAGGGCACAGCCGCTGTGACTCTCGCGGGCATCCTTTCGGCTGTCGGCGCTCTGGGCCACTCGTTGCGCCAACAGCGCTTCCTCATGTTCGGCTCGGGCGCTGCCGGTGTCGGAATCGGGCGGCTATTGCGGACCGCACTCCGCGCCGAAAGCCTGACCGAAGCCGAAGCTCGCCAGTGCCAAATTTTCATGGACTCCGAGGGCGTGGTCTGGGAAGGGCGCGGCGAGTTGGAGCGGCATAAGCGCGAAGCAGCCTTGCGCCCGGAGGACTTCCCTGCGCTCGGGCTTGCCCAGCCACCGCCTGTGGCATTGGAGCAAGTCATCCTGTCGTGCCGGCCTACGGTACTAATCGGCGCCACCGGCCAGCCCGGAGACTTCACCCCAGCCGTCATTCGCGCCATGGCCAAAGGCTGCGAGCGGCCCATTATCTTCCCCTTAAGCAACCCCACCAGCAAAGCCGAATGCACTCCGGCGGAGGCCTTGCTGCACTCGGACGGACGCGCGCTCATCGCCACCGGCTCCCCGTTCGAGCCAGTCACCTTCAATGGCCAAAAACACGTGATCGGCCAATGCAACAACGTCTTTGTTTTTCCAGGCGTTGGCCTCGGCGTGCTCATCAGCGAAGCCAGTCGCGTAACTGATTCCATGTTCCTGGCCGCTGCCCGGGCTCTGGCGTTTTTTTCAAACTCACGGCCATCCGGCCCCGGCTGCTTGTATCCCAGCTTGCGGGACCTGCGCGAGGTCAGCCGCCTCATCGCATTCAAAGTTGCACAAACCGCCCGGGATGAGGGGTTCGGGCGCAGCCTGAACGATGCCGCCATTCAGAGCGCCATCGATGACTTCTGCTGGGCGCCAAATTATGAGGGTGGAAAGTGCAGATCTGAAAAGGCGGCCCAGACAGGTTTTGTGGGGAATGGCTTTGCGCTCACTGCCCAAACCACGCCGGCTCTAAAATCTTAAGAATTTATGACGAAAATGAATAAAACTCTGTTGCTCCTGGCGGCGATCTGCCTGGTCGCCGGATTGGTTATCAACATCGGCCTGGTCAATACGCGCGGGTACGATGCCCTCTACATCATCTTCCCCGTGGGCGCTGTCTTCGCCGGCCTCTTCCTGATTGCCAGGATGCTGGAAAAAGAGAGCGCTCGCTTTGACGAGGACCAGGCTCGAATGGTGCGCCTGGAGAATAAGAGGCCGGAGGAGCAGAACCCTCGTGGGTAGCAGATGGGAATGAGGGGAAGCATGTGAGCGATGGGAGTAAAGTCCCGCGACGGCTTCTGCCGCCGCGCGGGGATTATCAGACGCTCCTGTCATTCCAGAAAGCCGAGGTCGTCTATGATATTACATTCCGATTTGCTCATAAATTTCTTTCGCGGGGCGATCGCACAGTTGATCAGATGATCCAATCCGCGCGATCAGGGAAAAAGAACCTGCTTGAGGGCAGCAAGGCCGGCCTTACGTCGAAAGAAACCGAGATCAAGCTTACCAATGTGGCACGCGCTAGCCTCGAGGAGTTGCTCGATGATTATCGCGATTTTTTAAGGGCGCGCGATTTGCCCAAGTGGAGCAAGGATTCCAAGCAGGCGCGTTACGTCCGAAAACTTGGCAGGAAAACCCCGCAGAAATTCGAAGACTATCGCGCATTTGTGGAAACCCGTCCGGCCGCAGTGATCGCCAACATTGCGATCTGTCTCATCCACCAGGCCAACTACCTCATCGACCACCAACTCCGCCGCCTGGAAACGGATTTTCTGCAACAAGGCGGCCTGCGCGAGCGCATGACCCACGCTCGGCTTGACACCGCAAGTCCAAATCAGATGTTCCATAATTCCCATACCTCCTATACGTCCTATTCCCTTTCTAGTACTATTTGCTGGCATGTCCGTGCAGAAAAACTGGTTAGGTTGCGCTGCCATTCTGGCACTCGCTATTGTGGCAGCCCTTCAGTTTGGCCCCAGAACCCCCAAAACCACGGCACCTCGGGCCACCACCGCCCCCGAACCTCCCATCGCAGCCTTCGGTGGTTCGCCCAGTTGCGCCGCCTGCCACAAAGAGGAGTTTGTTCTCTGGCAGAAGTCTCATCACGCATCGGCTGAGCGACGGCTCAGCTTGGCGCGTGACTCCTCTGCCTTTTCCCCAACCCGAACCATTCGGCACGGAACACAAATCTCCTCCGCCCAGCTTACCCCCCGGGGGGTCCAACTCCACACGGCTGGCATAGATGGGCGCCCCGAGGGTTTTGCCCTCGAAAGGGTAATCGGCGTCGCGCCCTTGGAACAATTCCTGGTGCCATCTGGCGGAGGACGTTTTCAAGTTACGGAACTGGCCTTTGATCCGCAGCGGCAGGACTGGTTCGATGTCTATGGCAATGAGGACCGCAAACCCGGTGAGTGGGGCCATTGGACGGGACGCGGCATGACCTGGAATTCCATGTGCGCCGCTTGTCATAACACGAGCGTGCGCAAGAACTACCTTGAACCCACCGATTCATACTCAACCACGCTCGCCGAAATGAGCGTCGGGTGCGAAAGCTGCCATGGCCCAATGGCGGCGCACAATCGCTGGCAAGCCGCCCATCCCAATCAAGCCGGCGACCCCACGCTTCGGCCAGTCCGGCGCCAGGCCATGTTCGACGTCTGCGGCTCTTGTCACGCCCGCCGGGTCGAGTTAACTGGCCAGTTCCGTCCCGGAGACAACTTTTCCGACCATTTCGCCCTGGTCCTGCCCGACGAAACGGATGTGTTCTATCCCGACGGCCAGGTCCGGGACGAGGATTTCGAGTTCACCGCATTCGAGGGCAGCCGGATGCATGCCGCTGGAATTCGCTGTATCGATTGTCATGAACCCCACTCCGCACAGGTGCGGATTCCGGGCAATAACCTGTGCATGGTCTGCCACGCTGCGCCTGCCCCGCCGGCGCCAAAAATTGATCCGGCCACCCACAGCCACCACCAGGCCGGCCAACCGGGCGATAGCTGCGCCGATTGTCACATGCCCCAGACGCTTTACATGCAGCGCCATGCCCGCCACGACCACGGTTTCACCATCCCCGACCCCCTGCTCACAAAAGAATTCGGCATTCCCAACGCCTGCAGCCGCTGCCACACCAATCAGAGCCTCCAGTGGGTCCTGCAGGCGGCCGACAAATGGTATGGCCAGCGCATGGAAAGACCTACCCGCACCCGAGCGCGGATTCTTGCCCGCGCCCGTGCCGGTGATGATAAGGCCCTGCCCGAGCTTTTGGGTCTTTTAAAGACGGAGACTAACGGCTTCTGGCGCGCGGTTTCGGCGGGCCTGCTCCGGCATTGGGCAGACGCTCCCCAAATTACCTCGGCACTGATCTCCAGTTTGCGGGACCCGGACCCCCTGGCGCGGGCACTCGGCGCACGCGCACTGGAACCGGTGGCGCCCGATAATCCGGCCATCCAGGAATCCCTCCGCAACAGTCTCGAAGACCCCATCCGCGCCGTGCGCATCGAGGCCGAGTGGGCTTTGCGGCGCACCATTGATACCAACTCAGTCCCGGGGCGGGAATTAATGACTTACCTCGCCTATAACGGCGACCAGCCGCCGGGCGCGTTTCAACTGGGCGTCTTTCATCTGGACCGAGGTGAACTCAATCCTGCGATGAGCTATTTAAGACGCGCCGTGGATTGGGATGCTCGTTCTGCTCCATTGCATGAGGCCCTGGCCACCGGGTTGAGCCTCGAACAGAAACAGGATGAGGCCGTTCAGGAATTAGAGACCGCCTGTGCCTTGGCGCCGCGCGATGCCCAATGCCGCTTCAAGCTGGGTCTCGCTTTGAACGAAGACGGTCAAATCGAGAAGGCCTGCGCGGTCCTCAAGCAGTCCGTCGAGTTGGACCCGCGCTTTGCCCGAGGCTGGTACAATCTCGGGCTGGCTTATAATAGCTGCGGCAAAACGCAAGAAGCCATCGAGAGCCTGGTAAGGGCCGAATCCATTGATGACCACTCGCCGGATATTCCCTTTGCCCGGGCCACTATCCTGGCCAGGCTCGGGCGCGCCGACCAGGCCCGCGCCGCGGCCCGCCGCGCCCTGGAAATCCAGCCTGCATATACCCAAGCCACGCAATTATTAGAGATGCTATCTCGCCCCTAAGAGGGCGTTTGAAAAATGGACGGCTCCCGTTCCTCCTCGTCCTTCGTCCTCGGTTTTCCAGTCTTGCGAGAACGAGGACGACCACGAGGACGAGAACGAATGGCGGCAATTCTATTTTCAAAACACGCCCATAAGGCATTTTTCCCGGTTGGCGATTCCAGCCTGATCGGCTATGATGGTGCGGGCAGTAATCCTCCACTAATGATTCTATGCAAATCACCAAGCAACTTGCCATTTTCCTCGATAACCGGCCCGGCACATTAGCCCGGCTGGCTGAGGAGTTGGCTAAAGCCAAAATCAACATCTATGCCATTACCACCAGCGACACCGTGGACCACAGCGTCATCCGCCTGGTGCTTAGCGATTTTCGCAAGGCACTCCACCTGTTCGAAGAACATGGGACCCTGGTTGTCGAGGACGACGTCCTGATGATTGACGGCACCAATAAACCAGGTGAACTGGCCCGAATCGCCCATAAACTTGCGGATGCCAAAGTCAACATCGAGTACTGCTACAGCGCCACACCCCCAAACGCCAAAAATGGATTGCTCATTCTCCGCGTCTCAAACCCGGCCAAGGCCTTCAAGGCGCTGAATTCCTAAGTGCGCCAACCGCTCCTTTACGAACTCAATGCCCGATGGTGGCTGGGCGAGCTTTCAAAAAAATATTCCCGCCCTGTTACGCTCGATTCGGTGCCCGAAGCCGAGGTTGCTGCGTGGCAGGACCTGGGTTTTACCCATATTTGGCTCATGGGTGTTTGGGCCACCGGCCCGCTCGCACGGAGTCGGGCCTGGTCTGAATTAAAGCTTCTCGGTCCGGAGTATGGGCCGGAAGCCGTCGGCGGCTCGCCGTATGCCATTGCGGATTACCACGTGGGGTCCGAATTGGGAGGCGACGCAGCCTTAAACACGTTCCGGCAGCAACTCAGCGCGCGCGGGCTAAAACTCGTTCTTGATTTTGTCCCCAATCACCTCGGCCTGGACCACCCTTGGGTCGTTGAGCGCCCGGAATTATTTGTGCAAAGCAAGGACCGGGCGCCCGAACATTTCCAGCAACAAACCAGGGCCGGCATGCGATGGCTGGCCCATGGCAAAGACCCGAACTTCGCCGCCTGGACCGATACCGTGCAGTTGGATTACCGCCGGCCAGAAACGCACCGGATTATGATCGAATTGCTGCAACGCATTGCCGGCTGTTGTGATGGGGTTCGCTGCGATATGGCCATGCTGTTGCTCAACGATGTCTTCAATCAAACATGGCCAAAGGTCCCAACCCTTCAAGCGGCTGTCAGTCCTGGCCCGGCGCGCTCTGGCGCAGGCGCTCTGCCCGAGTTTTGGGCTTCGGCTATTCTCGCCGTTAAAAGGCAAGCTCCGGGCTTTCTTTTTCTGGCGGAAGCTTACTGGGGCCTCGAACCGCGCCTCCAAGCCCTCGGGTTCGATTTTACCTACGATAAAGACCTCCTGGACAAAATCCTCGCCCGGGCTCCGGCGGCGGTTCAGCGGCACGTCTATGAAATGCGTCCTGGGGCCTTGGCTCAAGGCGCCCATTTCCTCGAAAACCATGACGAACCGAGAATCGCCTCCCTGCTCTCGTTTTCAGAACATCGGGCCGCAGCCTTGCTGGTCCTGGCCTTGCCCGGGATGCGCTTTCTGCACCAGGGACAACTCACCGGCGCCCGCCGCAAGGCCCCCGTGCAATTGGTTCGGAGCAGGGCTGGCCCGGATGATCCTCGGATCACCGCTCTTTACGAAAACCTTTTGCAGGTTTTGAACAGGAGCGCCGTTGGGCAGGGCAAAGGCGAACTGCTGCGGCCTCGAGCGGCTTGGCAGGATAATCCTACCGCACAGAATTTTGTCATCGTCCAATGGCAGGCCCAGCCCGATCTGTTCGACCTGGTGGTCATCAACCTCGCTACCCACCCCAGCCAATGCGTGGTGTCCTTGAATTTCCCAAACCTTTCGAGCTGTTCGTGGTCGATGCAAGATCTGCTGAGTGACGAGCAGTACGTCCGTCCCGGCTTAGAACTGCAGAACCATGGACTATTCCTGGATGTACCCGCCAATGCAGCCCAATTGTTCCAACTCCAACCCCAGCCCTAAGCCCAAACCCCCGTTTCCTGTTAGCCCCCGCTTAACTGAATGGTTTTAGGCGCGTTGGCGTCCGGAATCCCTTTGCGGTAATTGACTCCCAAGTCATCCAGACGCCGGCAATGAACAGCCAGGCGCCGCCGGAAATCGTCGTAATTGCGTTCTTGTTGCGGCGACCATCCCACCTCGGCCATGGCGCACAGGCGCGGAAAGGCCATATATTGGACATGTTTGAACGAGGGCACATACTCGGTCCACAGGTTAGCCTGGGCGCCGATAATATGGCTGCGATATTGAGCCTCCAGGTCTGCGGGAATCGGGTCGAAAGCATACACCTGGTTTAAGGGCAGAAACCCGCCAATCGCGTGCGGTTCGGTGGCGTGATTGGTGGATTGATAATGATCAAAATAACAATACGCGGTGGGAGTCATCACCACGTCATGCCCGGCGCTGGCGGCCTCGAAGGCGCCCCCGATCCAATCCATCACAGCCGCGTTCTGTGCCAGGCCCCCCTCGCGAATCTCGCTCCAGCCAATGAGCCTGCGCCCCCTGCTATTAAGGAATTTCTCGATGCGCCTCACGAAATAACTCTCCAGTTCACGCCCTGTCTTTAGCCCTTCGGCTTTCATGCGCGCCTGGCATTTCTCGCAGTTCATCCAACTCTGTTTCGGAACCTCGTCGCCACCGATGTGGATATACTTGCCCGGAAAGAGTTCCATAACCTCGCTCAGGACGTTCTCAAGAAAATTGAACGTCTCATCATTACCAGCGCAATAGACGCCCGGAAAAACTCCCCCGCTCATATCCGTGCTAAAGGGCCCGCCGGTGCAGCTCAACTCGGGGTAGGCCGCCAAAGCGGCGCTGGAATGGCCCGGCATTTCGATCTCAGGCACAATGGTAATGTGCAGGGCTTTGGCGTAGGCGACTATCTCCCGGATGTCATCCTGCGTGTAATAACCGCCGTAACGGCCATCCGGGCCGTAAGCCCTGCTCGCCTTCGGATCGAGTTTGAAACCGATGCTCTTGCGCCAGGCCCCCACCTCCGTCAGGCGCGGATACTTCTTGATTTCTATCCTCCACCCCTGGTCATCAGTCAGATGCCAATGAAAGGTGTTCAGCTTGTGCAGCGCCATCAGGTCCAGCATCTGTTTGATCTCTGATTTATTGAAGAAATGCCGGCTCACATCCAGCATGAACCCGCGCCAGGCGAAACGCGGCTGATCATGGATGGCCACTGACGGCATGCTCCATTTAATCCCTTTCGTCATCGTGCTGCTGAAGACCTCCACCGGAACCAACTGCAGCAATGTTTGCGCTCCGTAAAACACCCCTGCAGAATCACCTCCCTCAATGACCACTGACCCTGGGGAAACTGACAAATCGTAAGATTCCTCTCCGAGCCCCGCCCTTTGCGGCGCAACCCCAAGGACAATGTCCCCTTTGGTTTTGGCGTCGCTCACGACCGGCAAGGCAAAACCGGTCGAGTGACGCAGCCGCTGGGCCAGGTAATCGCCGGTATCGCGTGAGGCCGCATCAACCACGATCCGGGTTTTAGGCCTCAAGACGAATGTGCCCTTGCGCATTTCGAGCTTCTGCGGCAATGGCACCAGCGCCGGTGTCTTTGATGTTCCGGCAAAGAGTTCCACTGCTAACAATGAGGCCAGGCCGAGACCCGCCAGCCCAACAATGCTACGACTAACTTTGGATGTCATGTTTTCTGCGCCTTTTAGGGCTCTGAGGTTATCACAAATCAGGCGCGGGCAAAGTGAAAAAGGGTGCGAGACAAAATTCTTCGTGAAGTGGTGTTGTCTTAGGATAACCCAATGCTGTGTATCTAGAAACCTATTCCACCTGCGCTCGCACCGGGCGGCGGACTCTGATTAACACCCCCATTCATGGCCATTCATGGGGGTGGAGGTGAATGCTGAACGAGCCGTTAACCCCGTTTCAACGGTTTCCTTTTCTTCTTTTTTTCTGCCGCCGTCCGGTCTTCAATGGCGTCATGCGCGCAAGCCTCCTTTCCGATTCCAAAACCAACCGCCTTCAGTCGCGGCGCGAATTTCTCGGGATAACCTCAGCGGCGGCTCTCGGCCTTGTGCTGTCTGCTGATGAGGGCATTGGGGCGGCGGAGACCGGCTCGCCGGCAACGCCAAAATCGCTGGTCGGCTCGAACATTTATGTCTGGACCCAATACGCTCAGCGCGCCAAAAAACCCTTCGATGTCGAGGAGATCATCTCGGCCCTGCGCGACACGGGCTATGACTATCTCGAAGGCTTTATGGATGTGAAGAATCCGGACCAAAACGCGCATTTCGCTGGACAGCTCAAAGCCAAGGGATTGCAGCCAGTCAGCCTCTATGTCGGCGCTCGGCTGCACGAAGAAGGCAAGGCCACCGAAGTGGTCGCCAATATCCTGGCAGCGGCAAAAGTATGCCAGGAAGCCGGTTTCCAAGTAATCAGTTGCAACGCAGACCCAATTGGGCGCGAAAAAACCGACGCGGAACTCAAGACACAGGTGGCGGCCTTGAGCGAATTAGGCGCGGGCCTCAACGCGATGGGAATGAAACTGGGCGTCCATCAACACATGCCCGAGATGGCCAACCACGCGCGCGAATTCCACTATGACTTCGATCATACCAAGCCCGAAGTGGTCGGCTGGTGCTACGATGTGCATTGGGTATGGAAAGGAGGGATCATGCCGCTGGATGCCTTAAGGCAGTATGGTCAACGCGTGGTAACCTGGCACCTGCGCCAGAGCCGCAACCGGATTTGGCTCGAAGACCTCGAGCCCGGCGATGTGGATTACTCAGCCGTCGCCCAATATGCCCGGGAACATCGCCTGGCCCGGCGCTTCTCGGTCGAAATCGCGCTGGAACCTGCCACCACCATCACCCGCTCCCCAATCGAGGATCATCGCATCAGCAGAGAGTTTGTCCGGCAGGTCTTTGGAAGTTAAAACCCCCTCTCCTCGTCCTCCGATAACAGGCTCGGAATGCCACTCCACCACTCCATCACCCCGTCTCACTTTCCAGGGGATCAGGAAGTCTGAGGCTCTTACATTTTGCGTTCTCGGGATTCGGAAATGCCGGCCACGCCGGCTTCTGGTTGAGTATCAAGAAAGCCGCGGAGCTGATGCGCGCGCGTGGGGTGGCGCAATTTGCGCAGGGCCTTGGCTTCTATCTGGCGGATGCGCTCGCGCGTGACGCTGTAAAGATTGCCGATTTCCTCCAGCGTGTGACCGCAGCCATCCACCAGCCCAAAGCGCATTTCGAGTATCTTCCGCTCACGCTGGCTGAGGCTGGTCAGCACCCTGTCCAGATTCGCCTTGAGCAGGTTGTGGCTGGTGCCGTCGGCTGGGTTCTCCGCGCTCTTGTCTTCAATGAAATCACCCACGTTCACGTCCGCATCGTCTCCGACCGGGGCGTCCAGAGAGACCGGCTGGCGAGCCATTTTGAGCAAGGCGTTAATTCGCTCGATGGAAAGATGCATCTCGTCCGCCAAGTCCTCGGCCGTGGGCTCGCGGCCCAGGTCCTGGCCGAGCTGTTTCTGCACCCGCCACAGCTTGGTCATGATCTCGATCATGTGCACCGGAATGCGAATCGTGCGTGACTGGTCGGCTATCGATCGGGTCAAGGCCTGCCGAATCCACCAAACGGCATACGTGGAAAACTTGTAACCTCGCCGATACTCGAATTTCTCGACCCCTTTGAGCAGGCCCAGGTTGCCTTCCTGAATCAAATCCAGGAACGACTGACCCCGGTTGACGTACTTCTTTGCAATCGAAACCACCAGGCGCAAATTCGCCTCCGCCATCTCGCTCTTGGCCTGATGCGCCAGGCCCGCCGCCTGCTGCAACTGCTCCAGCCTCCGGCCAAACTCCTCGCGCGGACACCGGGCAAATTGTTCCAGCGCAAGGAGCCTGTCCCGTTCCTCTTGCAACGCGCCTTGGCGCCGGCTGCTCTTGGGCTCCCCTTCAAGCTCCTCAATCCGCTTCAAGCCGGCTTGGAACTTCTCCTGGACATTGCGGGCGACCCCAACCAGGTCCTCAATGACCTTCTGTTTGAAAAAGAACTTCGGAAGCGCCTCCTGGAGGTGTTTGTCCAGCCTCTGGAACTCGGCAAAAACTCTTTGCCGTTGGCTGGGTGACGCGGCATTCTGCCAGCGAACAAAGCACTCATCCACCTGTCCATCCGCCAGGCGGACTCCTTTTACTAGCTTGCCCAGGTTTTGAAGGTGGCGCTGGCGGCTGGTGACCTTCTTTTCCTCGATGATGCGGTCATAACGTTCTTTGGGCGGGTCGGCCAGCAACTTCTCGGCAATCGCGTTGTGCTCCTTGGCGGCAAAACCGAGCCGATATACCAGCCGCTTCATCTCCAATTCCGCTGTTTCGATGCGCTTGCAAACCTCTACCTCCTGCTCCCGCGTGAGCAAAGGCACTTTGCCCATCTGGTTCATATACATCCGCACCGGATCATCGAGAGCTTCGAATCCGCGCTCTTCCTCAGGTTCGGGTTCCTCGGCCTTGACCTTCTCGACCTCGGCATGGACGACAATCTCGATGCCAACGCTCCGCAGCTCCGTGTAAAGCGCCTCCAAATCATCGGGGGAAACTCCCTCCACCAGCACCTCATTGATGTCGTCGTAGGTCAAATACCCCTGCTCCCGAGCGGTATGGATCAGGCCTTTAAGCGCCTCAGACAGCCAGTTGCCATTCAAGGCTTTCCTCGCAGGCCTGGCTCCTTGGGTGGCTTCAACAGGCGCCTTCTGAGTTGTTGGCGCCTGTGCTTCTTTGCCAGCGCTGGCTTTGGCCCCAAAAATGAACGGCTTGCGCGCCGGACGCGCTTTGCTTGAGGCGGTTGGGCCTTTCCCGCTCGAGGATTTGTGCGCGCTATCATTCATGTTGCTGTTCCCGGAAACAAAAAAGGGCGCGGAACTGTCAGCTCCACGCCCTTGTGCAAAAAGGCTCTTAGTAACGCCGTCCGTAGTCGGCGCGGGCGTGGTCTCGGCCGCCGCCGCCGGAACGTTCTTCCCGGGGCTTGGCTACATTGACCGTCAGATTGCGCCCATCCAGCGTCGAGCCGTTCAAGGCCTCAATGGCTTTCTGGGCCTCTTCGGGGGTTGCCATCGTGATGAAAGCAAACCCGCGGGGCTTGCCCGTGGCGCGGTCCATCATCAGATTGGCCTCCGTCACTGTGCCGTGCGCCGCAAAGGCGTCCTGCAAGTCATTCTCCGTCGTGTTGAACGACAGGTTGCCTACAAATATCTTTGTGTTCATATGATTTTTAAATGTCCCTAGTTCTACCCTGGTTTCCAAACTGTTCCCGAACTTCGGGTTTCAAATCATCACTGAACTGGGTTCACCTGAGGATTTACCATGTCCTGGAAGCGACAAGCTATCTATTAGACCCCCCTACTATGCATCCT
>DASYZB010000038.1 GCA_035946615.1 Verrucomicrobiia bacterium | reverse complement strand
CTGGCCCTCTACGCCTGTTCGCACACCGCGAGAGCGACACGCTTTGAGTTTCTGGAAATACCCTCCGGCAGCCTCACCTTCCACTCGCTTTCGCTCTCGTCCACCCTGAGCACAATGCAAGCTTCGCACGGCGGAAGGTCGGTGGGAGACTCGATGAGCACAAAGTCCGAACCCATGTGCGTGATGCGAATGACTGTCCCGCTGAGGATGAGCCGCATCTTTACTTGGGCGGAATGCGCGCCGTGATTCTGTTCCGCGATCATGAATGAAATCCTGATACCGAACGCCAACCTCTATGCTTCCCGATGCCAAATCGAGATTGGCGAGACGCTCGGTTCTGGTAAAGACGGTATCGTGCTGGTTGGAAAACACAAGACCCAACCGGCAAAGGTCGCGGTCAAAGTCCTGCGCTGGAGCGAGGCTTACGAACGGGAGAAGAAAGCCTATGAGCGGCTCACAGAAACCGCCACGACCGCGGTGCTGGGGTTCAATGTGCCGCAGTTGATCGCTCGGGACGATGACCTGCGCGCGCTGGAAATGACCATTGTCGAACGCCCCTTCGTGCTCGATTTCGCCGGTGCCCATCTTGATGCGCGGCCCGAGTTCCCGGCGGAGGTCTGGGCGGATTGGGAGACGGAGAAGCGCGAGCAATTCGAAGGCCGCTGGCCGATGCTCGAAAAAATTCTGGCTGCGTTCGAAGAACTTGGGATCTACCTGCTGGACGTCTCGCCGGGCAACATTGCGTTCCTCGATTGAAATGGTGAAGGGAAGCCGGTTCATGGTTTTGGTTGGTCTGGCAAGGGGATTTATGCGCTACGTGCCGCCTGGCGATGGGATTTTGAGACGGTGGCGGCGATTTTTCACGCGGCTGAGGGTGCATCCGATCAGGGCGGCAACTTCCTTGTCGCTATGCGTCGAGAGCAGTTTGTCCTCTTCGGATGTCCAGTGGACCGAGCGGGGCTCGCAAGGGGGCAGATGAAGTGTTTTCTGACGGCGCAACCGGACGGCGTTCAGCGTTCGGCCCATCCGCAAAGCCGCGTCCCGATCGGGCAGGCGGCCGATGAGTTTGTCTTCAGCGGGAGTCCACGACCGGTACTTTGCCATTGGCCGGAACGCAGCAACGCCGCGCTTGAGCCGCTCCTTCCGAGCCGCAGCGCCTGAACGTCCCACGCGTCGGCCAACCTCGCTGTCGAAATGCCGGCCCAACAAATCGATTTCGCGCCTGGTCCAGGGGCGGTAACGCGGGAAAGCGCGGATTTTTAGCACCTGCCGGCGGGCGCGCACCGAAGCGAGTGTGCGTTTGAGCCGGCGCGCAATTTCGGCGTCCTTGGCAGTGCCCAGCCGCCTGTCCTCAGGCCGTTTCCAGGCCCGCCCTGTGTGCGGTCGGAAAGGCGCGATTTTCAGTCGCAACCGTTGGTCGCGCACCTGGTTCCTTGGACGGCGAAAGCGGCGGGCCAACTCGCGGTCGGCCAAGCGGCCGAGGAGTCTGACTTCATTGGCGCTCCACCGGCGTGGTGGTGTGGCCAGGCGTATGCGGCGGCCTTGGCGTTCGGCGACAACCGACTGGATCGTCCGGCCGGTGCGGCGCGCCAACCGCGAATCAGGGACTTTGCCCAGTTGCTCCAGTTCGGGCAAGGTCCACGGAGAATTCTTGCGCGGATACTGCGCCACAGAACTTCACGCTTCCTCAGCAAAGCCAAGGGCAACCCGTTTGCGTTGAACAATCTCCAGTCGGAGCGGGTTCATGGCTCCGGATGAATCGGGTCGCGCGATCCGGTCGAGTATCCCGCGAATCGTCGTTTCCTCCACCGGTTCCCTCTCAAAAGCCATACTCTTCAGCCCTCATATTCCATCAAACCGCCACCGGGGTTTGCGTACTCGGCCCGGCGACAGCCTCAGAAGGGAGCGCCGGTTTCTTTTCGAATCAGTAACCCCTCCAACTCTGGCAGACCCGGCGTCTTTGGCCGAAAGGCGCGACCTCTTCCGCATTTCGCGCAGGTGCATCTCGTGATGCCTTTTGAAACGCGCAACCACTTTAGGGTTCGAAAGAAATTCTTTTTGCACCACCTCGAGCACGATGCCGGCCATTTCGTCGGTCGGACCGCTCGGGTCCAGCGTGCCCTGCCGCAATGCGTGCAAGGTGTCATCGTCGGCCGCGCATGTGTCCTGGTAAAACTCGAAGCTTTCCCAACCAAACATAATGGTGGCCAGCAGCTTCGGCTCTTCGCAGGAACAGGCCTCCAGCACCACGATGGGACAATCGCAATCCGGCGGATCGCAGTAATACTCCAGCAACCAGCAATCTCGTGGGGTAAACTCTTTGCCGGGTGGCTCTATCCAGGTCATGCACATCTGCCGTACAGCCACCTCGTTAAAAATGTCACCGAACTTTCTTACGCGCATAAATCGAGAATCGTGGTTAAGCTGCCAGATTCCCTTTCTTCCTGCGTCCCTTTTTTACTCAATTGGCAATAAACACGCAAGCCGAAAAAATGACCTGACAGAACTTTGGCAAGCGATTTCACTACGGAATCGTAACGCCTCAGTGACTACGGGGCGGCCGGCTGAAGCCGGCGTTCCGGACGCGCGGAACGCCGCCTTTAGGCGGCAGCGCCCGCCGTCACTAACCGATTACACGGAATCTACTTGCTGGACGTCTCCCCGCGCCAACATCCCTCTTCCCCCCTTTTTTGACTTTAAGCATCCCTTAACCCAATCATGGCCTGAATTATGCTCTGAAATACCCCACGCCCCGGTTCGCGTCCGGCGCGCCGCCAGCGGCTCTGGTTCGCCGCCGGCAACAATATCAGAAAGAGGACCCGTGTTCCTTAACCTATGGCCTGCGTACCGCCCCGGCTCATCTAACCGGGCCGCTCCCCTTTCGTCGTCCGCCTTTGACCCGTCTCGCCCCTTACCCATTACGGCTAATTACGGCTAATTACGGCCTATTACGGCTTATGAATGATACCAACACCCAAATCATCGACCTCCCGCAAAACCCCGGCGCCTCTCCAGCTCCCACTCTCAAGTCCCCCTCAGGCCACACCCGCATCGGCAAAGTCGCTCGCCTCCCCAAACCCATTCGCGATCACCTCGACCAACTCATCGAAGATGGCCTTACCTGTGACCAGATTAAGGACACTCTCGGCGACCCGGCCAAGGAACTCACACCTAATAATATCTCCGAATGGAAAAAAGGCGGCCACATCGATTGGCGCAATAACCAACTCTGGCGCCAGGAATTGACTCTCCGTCAGGAAGCCTTCACCGACATCCTCACCGGCGCCGACCCCGTCAAACTCCCCGAAGCCGGCCTTCAGCTCATCACCACCACCCTCTGCGAACTCCTCCGCCAATCCTTCCAGCCCGATTCCGACGACCCACAAACCCGCGTCCAGAAACAGGTCCGCATCGCCAGTGCCTTGTCCCGCGTCAGCCGCTCCATCCTCCAACTCCAGCTCTACCGCGATGCCGTCGCCCAAACAATCCAGGCACAACTCAAAAACCGCAACCCCGACGAGGACCTTTCCGACAACGAACTCGAGATACTTACCGCTCGCATGGACCGCGTCTTCCGCCGCCCACGCCATCCAAAACCTCCGGCCACTCCCGCATCCCCTCTGTCGCCCGGCCCCGCGCCTGCCTCCCCCGTCTTGGCGCCCGCGCACCCCGTCTTGGCGCCCGCGCCCCCCGTTGTCGTGCCCGCGTCCCCCGTCGTCGCGCCCGCGCCCCCCGTCGTCGCGCCTCAGCCCACCCTCCTCGCGTCCGAGCCCTCCGTCGTTCCGCCTGCTTCCCCCGTCGTCGCGCCTGCCGGCGCCGTCGTGGCTCCTGCGTCCTCCTCGCCTGACGCCATCGCTACCGATCCCACCCTTGCCAAAAATATCGTGCCCGCCCCCTCTGACCCGCCTTCTCCAACCACCACCCCATTCGTCCCCGGCGCGCCCCTTCAACCTCAGCAACCACCATGAACCCGAACCCCATACACCGTCTCAATTCCAAATCCTGTCTTTAAACCTCAATTCTAATTCTTTATGAGCGCTATTCTACCGTTTGTCAAAATCGATTCCTCCTCTCTCCTCTCTCGCTACTTCACCCCTTACCAGATCTCCTGGATCGAGGCCGAAGAACCTTTCCACTCCGCAAAAAAACAAGTCTTCGCTCTCGCCGAAAAATCCGTCCGCATCGGCTGGACCTTCGCCGACGGCTTTAAAAACGTCCGCAAACGACTCCGTTTTAAAAACCGCGATTACCTCTTTGCCACCAAGGATTGGCCTAGCGCCCTCGAATACATGAACCAGGTTTACCAATTCGCCGACCTCCTCGGCTATACTCGCGCCGTCCTCAATCATGGCGAGGACGTCCTCAAAGTCCCTTTGCTCGACCACGATGGCCAGCGCACCTCTCTCACCGAAGAAATTAAAATCGGTTACATCAAATTCCAGAACGGCTCCCGCATCGTCGCCTTCTCCTCCAACCCTTACGCCATGGCTGTCCATGGCGGCGATGTCGGCCTCGATGAGTTCGCCAAACATCCCAATGCCCAGCAACTCTGGGAAACCGCCCAGAGCCGCGTCACCTGGAATTGCGACCTCGCCGTTTGGTCCTCCCACGACGGCCAGGATACCCTCTTCTACCAGTTCGCCCAACAAGCCCGCGCCTGCTGCATCCCCGCCCCTGGCACAGCCCTCCCACCGGCCCCTCCCAGCGGCCTCCACGCCTCCCTTCCCTCTCCTCTCCCAGCCTCAATCGAAAGTCCTGCCGGCTCGCCCGCTGCTCATTCAAAATTCGAAAACCAAAATTCAAAAATCCAAAGCCCCTGGAACCTCTACTTCCGCGTCACCATGCCCGATGCCGTCGAACAGGGCCTCCTCGATGTCATCAACCGTACCCGCGATGCCAACCTCACCCCAGCCCAGTTCCTCGCCGATTGTCGCGCCCGCGCCGGCTCCGATGAAATCTTTCAGCAGTCCTACATGTGCAATCCCCTCGGCGCTGCCACCGCCCATATCGTCGATTGGTCCGTCATCGAACGCTGCCGCTTTGATTACAACATCCAGCGCCTCCATTTCGAAGCCGAGGATGTCCTCAAACAATTCGGCCAGTTCAACCCCAGCGCCGACGAGGCGCGCCAGCGCAATATCTACGGCTTCATTGTCGCTTCATTTCCCAACCTCTTCCACCCCAACTCGCCGCGCCAATCCTCCTCCTCCTCCATGCCCAAATACCGCTTGGGCTTCGATGTCGCTGCCTCCGGACGCGGAGACCTCGCCGCCATCTACATCGACGAATTCAAAGACGCCGCTCTCTGGCTACGCGCCCTCTTCACCTGCCGCACCGAGGATTGGCAGTTCATCGCGACTGTCCTTTACGCATTCCTCGATGACCTCCCCAACCTCCAAGCCGCCGGTGATGAATCCGGACTTGGTCGCCAAATCTGCTGGCAGGCCGCCGCCGATTACAGCTCCCGCTTCACCAAGGTCAATTTCGCCGCCAAAAAACAGGACCTCGGCTTCAGCCTCATGAACCAGCTCTCCAGCGTCGAAAAACGTTTCCCCAGAAACCAGCAAGACATCGCCGCCGATTTCTTCGCCCTCCGCAAAGCCTACAACGGCACTCGCTGGATTTTTTCCGAAACCAACAACTCCTACAACCCCGCAAGCCATTGCGACATCGCCTGGGCCGGCGCTCTCGCCACCTTGGCCCACACCGAACGGAAGGTCTCCGCCGGCGCCATGATCTGCTGAATCACACCATGTCCCGCTCCAATCCGATAACAGCCCTCGCGGTGATGATATTGAGCAGTCCCTAACATGAACTACGCTCTCCAACATGCTTCTCCCTCTCCCCTTCTGAAGGGGAGAGCGGCGGGGAGAGGGGTCCCTCTTGTGTAGTCCATCCCGCGGTTCTCCCGGTAAATACCTTTTCCATTCAACAGCACTTTGTGAATACATTACCCGGCTGCATCGTCCGACGCTTCATGAGAGCAATGCTGCTGCTGCTGGGGGCTTGGTTTTGTCTCCATGTCAGTGCTCAACCTCAGCCACTCGATGCCTTCAAGCAGAACCGCCGCCTCGGGCGTGGGGTCAATATCCTCGGATATGATCCGCTCTGGCATTCACCGGACCAGGCGCGATTCCAGGAGAAACACTTCCGCTTCATCAAAGAAGCGGGTTTCCAATCCGTACGCGTCAACCTCCAACCCTTCCGCCACATGGGCGCGGCGCCGGATTTGGCCCTGCGGGCTCAGTGGTTTCAGACCCTCGATTGGGTGGTTGCCAGTGCCACTGCCCAGGGCTTGCAGGTCATCCTGGATTGTCACGAATACAACCCCATGGGCCAGGACCCCGACGGGCACAAGGCGCAATTCCTGGCTTTTTGGAAGCAGCTCTCGGCGCATTGCCAGTCTGCGCCCAACTCTGTGCTCTTTGAGATTTTAAACGAGCCCAACAAAAAACTCACACCCGCCCTTTGGAATCAGTACCTTCTCGAGGCCCTGGCCGTTATCCGCCAAACCAACCCAACTCGCTCGGTTGTGGTTGGCCCCGCTTTCTGGAATTCCGTCGATCACCTCAAGGAATTGGAACTACCGGCCGATGACCAACACCTCATCGTGACGGTTCATTACTATAAACCGATGCGCTTTACTCATCAGGGCGCCGCTTGGGCCGGACAGAAAGATACGTCCGGCGTCTCTTGGGGCAGCGACGAGGACCGCATTGCGGTCCTCGAGGACTTTGCCAATGTGACCGCTTGGGCCAAGCAACATCATCGCCCGATTTTCCTTGGCGAGTTCGGCGCATACGACAAGGCCCCGATGGAATCACGAACGCGCTACATCGCTTTTGTCGCGCGTTCCGCCGAAAGCTCCGGCTGGAGTTGGGCTTATTGGCAATTCGACAGCGATTTCATCCTGTGGGACATGAAGGCAGACCAGTGGGTCCAACCCATCCTCCACGCATTGATAGCAAAGCCGGGAGCATAGAATCTTGACATCGGCTTCCCCTCCAACACTCAGAGCTGTCGTTATCTGCCCCATGGAACTCCCAAATCTCCGCCCTTGTGGCGCAACCTCATGCTCGGCGGCGCGATGGGGCGGAAGGCCTAAGACGTTCTTCGATTACGCACGGGTTTACCCCATCGACCCGAAAGCAAGCGTCAGAGTAGTCCGTTGAAGTAATTTACTGAGGAGTCCCCAACATGAACTGCATCTCTAATCTGCCGATGCTTCTCCCTCTCCCCTTCGAAGGGGAGAGGGCCGGGGAGAGGGGTCCCTCTGTGTGTAGTCCATCCCACGGTCCTCCCAGTAGATCATCCTATTCCCCGTCGATGGCGCCTGCATACCCACCATCGGCGCCACGTGGAAGCCCTGTGAAGTCCTCTAAGAACGGTCCCTTGAACTCCCACGCGTAAAGCTCCTCGATTGTGGTCTTCGAGTCGGCCAGCGTGCCGCGCGCAATCCGCATAAAATCGATGACGCCATTGAGGTAATGACCCTTTGGCGTCCCACCTACATACAGATCGGCGTCGTTGGCCAAGGAAGCGTCGGCCCTAAGCCCGGGACCGGCAGCGTCCCGTTTGCCATCAATGTAGAGAACAAATTTTCCCGCGTTGCGGTCGGCTTCTGCAAGGACGTGATGCCACTGCCCGTTATTGATAGCCGTGTGGCTGGCCAGGCTCGCAGTGGAGCCGCCCGACTTTGCCAACAAGGTCACTCCTCCCGCCTCGTTGACCTCGAGGGCCCACCCCGTGGCATCCATCTTTTGGACCAGCACCGCGTCGGTCTGTCCCGGGGCCGTTTTGAAGAAAACCTCGATAAGGAAGTTTGAGGTGTGAATCTGCGGGTTGCTGAGTTCTGCGCCGCTAACGGTGCGCTTGAGGTTTTCATTGCGTCCATGGGCCTCGAGAATGACACTGCGGCAGATGTCCTCATTCTTCAAAACGGCGTATTGGTTGTTCCCATTGAAACCCAGGGCGCCCGTTGTCCAGTTCTCCAGCGGACCATTCTGGTAGTCCTTCAGGGTGATATTGATCCCCTGCAGCGGATAGGTGGGCATCTTGTAGTAATCATCCCGCCCAGTGTAATACGGGGACATGCACCAGTGCTCGTCCAGGATGCGCGCCGGTTCACCGGGAATGGGATAGAAATTCCATTCGGCGACCGTCTCATAAAGGCTCCACGGCACGAAGACCTTCGCTCCCTTTCCCCGCGCCACCGAGCCGGCAGAGGGCCGGAAATCGTGGGTGGCCGCATCGCGCAGAGGGGATTGTGGCGCCATTACGCCTACGTCACCGGCCAGCGGTCGATAGCTCTCGAGGGCGTCGCGGAACGCATCGAGCGTCTGGCGCCAGCGTCCCGAAGGCTCAAACACGCCAAAACCCTCCCCTACATCGTAGAAAACGTTGCGCGCGTAGGCGTCGGTGTCGATGGCAAACGCGTTTCGACGCGGCCCGGCGTCAGCCTCGTTGCCGGCCTTGGCGGAGCGAGCCGGGTCCGCATCACGAAAGACCCGCAGGCCCATGCTCTGCCAGATGTTGCCCAGGAACTTGACCCGGCCGGCCTGGGGCGCCTGCCGGCGCGAGCCGCGCACGAAATTGTACAGGGTATTGTTGAAGAAAGTGTTTTGATAACTGATGATCTCCTGGAAGGCCGACGTGTTGGCCAACTTGCCTGAAGGTCCCTTCGATTTCCCCCAGGCAATGTTGTTGAAATAGTAATTCTTGAACCCGCCATCCAGGTAATAGGCATGGCCGAAGCGGCACTCAGAATCAGGATTCAGCGTGTGGTCCCAACTGCGATAGCCGCCTGGATTGCCCGAGATATTGTCATAAACATACGCCGGGCCCCCCTGCCACGTCTCAATCCCGCCAAAGTCGTCCACGTTCATCAGCGTATCGACGGCCTTGTTATGGTGAATGAGAATCCGCGCAAAAGGGCGGTCCGTGGCGGCGCCGCTGGCTTTGGCGCCATGCGCGTCGATGCCCTGCGCGCAAATCCACTCAAACAGGTTGCCCGCCACCTCCGCCGTCTGGGCGTATTCTACCTCCAGCGCGACACCTTGGCCAAAGAGGTCGGGCCGCATGCCGATGTGATCAAACTTGTTGCGCAGCACCCGGACATCGTAGAGCCGACCCATTGGCCCGGCCACGTCTCCATAGGTCGTGCTATCGGCGAGTTCCACGCCACCAGAGTCCGCGTCCGAGAACACATTATCTTCCACTACTACTTTATCGATGGCGTCCTGCGGGCCCATCGCTTTCAATCGGACGCCTTTATGCGCGTGCTCGAATGTGCAGTGGCTCACCTCGATGTCCGTGCCGCTTCCCAACAGCCGCACGCAGCCGGGTTGCGCATCAAGGCTCTCATGTGACACCCAGTAAGGCGCGGCAAGCAGGTTCCAATAGACATTGGCAAAGCGGAATGTAAGCCCGCGAACGTGGATGTGGCTCATCCCTCGGCTGTCGATAAAATGAACGCGCCGGGCCACCTCGACCTGGGCCTTGTTCGGGTCCTGGTCTCCGGGCAACCGGATATAAAGCCGGCCGCCCTTGTCCTTCTTGTCGAACCAGAACTCCCCGGGGCTGTCCAGGTACTGCGGTTTGTCTTCCAGATAAAACTGGCAACCGCGGATGATCTTGTAGGAGGGCCCCCCGCCCCATTGCCCGGTGAACGCAAGCGACCCCTTATCGCGGTCCACCGCCAGCACCCTGGCTGGGAACGGATTGCCCATTACCCAGCCCTTGGTGGTCCAAACGATTGCGCCCTGGTAATAATCCTGCGGTTTATTGGTGTTGATGTCTTCCTTGTCGAAGGCCAAGTGCCGTTGCTGGCCGCCAATAGTTGTATAGTTGTCAAACGGCTTGTCCGGATTCTTCCATGTCCACCATTCGCTCTTGATATCGTCCGGATCAGTGATGTTCCAGTTGGGTGTCCGGGCCAGCGCAATGCGCGTCACCGCGCCCTCCTTACCCGCCATCCAGACGTTGCGCGGCGCCCAATCCAGGTCCACGTACCAGACCTTCTCCGGCTCCGGCATCAGTCCATTGTCTGCCCCCTGCTTCCAGCCCTTCACAACCTCCGAGCCGCAAATGACAGCCGGCCCCGTGCCCCACGAGGGATCTCGGGTCAGAATAATGGGCGACGCCGCGGCGCCAGACTCCTTCGCCTCCAATGCCCCGCGATACACCACGCCTTGTTTGAAAACATACGTGTGCGGGCCTTTGCTGGCCTTCGCCTCTCCGGCGGCATTCGCATCCCAGGGGTGATGTCTCCAAGGAGTCTGCTTCGATAGGCCGTCGTTCGAGTCGTTGCCTGAGTCGAAGTCGATGTAACGCTTCGATTCACCCGCCTTGAATTCAAACGGCTTTGGCGCCCATTCCAAATCACCCGTCGGCAGCACGTTGGACTCCGCTTCCTGCCAGGACCATCGGGTAGTTGCCCCGCCTGCAGAGCCAATCACACACCCGACACTCAGCAAGGCAATGCTGTAAACCAACCCTTGCACTGCGATGAACTGTCTCACCGCGCCCCTTGTCAGTGTAGGAGCCAACGTGAGGAGGCTCTGATTTTGGTTTTCCGCGGCTCGACAATGGACCGGATTCTCAAAACAGGCGCTCACGCATGACATGATGGCAGGTCCTGGCCGGAATGGAACAATTTAAGCAATTCTGCTGCTCCTTGACTTGTCGGTCTCGGAGTGCGCGCTGATCGGCCCTCCCCTCTCATTGAGGCGCCCAAGTCTCCATTTTTTGGTATTGCAAGGGCAAAACCGCCGTCACCCGTTTTCATGACATGCCAAAAGCTCTTCTCCCGGTTAAACATTCTGCCCAGTGAAACCGATCGCGAGATCTCGCTCTTTGGTGAATGCATCGGCCATGAACGGCAAGACGTGAACCAGTTAGGCCTGCTGTCCCGGACCGGCCAAATGAATTGATAAAACCCCTGCGTCAATGTTTATGAAAAACAAATTCAATCCGCCCACTTGGCTCACCGCCTCTTTGGCCAGCCTCCTCTTTGCCTGCTTGCCCAGTCTCTTGAGGGCAGCCCAAGACATTCAAGTCCAGCCTTTGGGCATTCAAACCAACGGTGACCCTACCGCAACAACCATAGGCAATTGGGGTACGTACTGGATCACCAAAACTTCCGACGGCAATTATCATGCAACGTGCGCGTCGAGCTTTGATTCTACCATGCAGTCCCAGTCCAGCATCCCCGGCTCGGTTTACTGCGTCTGCGATTGGGATGGCACCTTCGGCGATGACGTCAATTTTGGGGCGGTCCTGCCCAACGGCAGTGGGACATGGTTGGGCAATCCTTCCATCCAGGTCATTGACGCCACCCAATATGCCTATCTGCTGATGGATATTTATTGGACAAACGTCACCGGCATGACGACCTGGCCTACCATTGGCCTGATGACCCCTGGATACGGCATTGTCGGTTTAACCAACAACATCCCCATACCGACGACCCCCGGCTGGCAGCACCTGGTCATCCCCATCGATTCGACCCTGCCGAACCTGGGCAGCATCGCTGGGGTCTGCCTTTACAGGTGGGCCAACCCGGCTCCTCCAAGCCACGCCGAGTTTTGGATTGATAATGTTCAGTTAATTGCCAGAGCCGCAGCCGTGCCACCGCCGACCCTGACCCTCGCGCCCCTCACGGCCACCGCTGGCTTGAATATCCAAACCGCTTCAACCGACGGCGAGTGGGACCGCCAAAGCGTCGCGACCGTAAGCGGGAACTACTCCTGGATTGGCGCCGGCACCACCCCAGTGACCTATTCCATCACCGTCACCAATTATCCCGATACCAACCATCCCTACTTTCAAACCCAAATCTACCTGGCTTCCAACGGACAGGGCGGCATGCCAGGAACAGAAAACGCTCCCGATTGGGGCGAGCCCAATTGCATCTTCCTGCAAATCCAAAATCTCGCGTCGGGAGCCGGGACGGCCAGTTTCCTGTGGAAGACCAATGACCCCGGAGACAATGCCATGTTTTGGAATGCCGCCTACAACCCCCTGGCTACCCTCGACGAACCCGCCGGACCTAATGGCACCTGGACCATTTCGTTTGTAAATGACATCTCTGTGACGCTCACCTCCCCCAGCGGGTTGAGCACCAATTTCTCTTTCCCGGATGCCGTTGCCGTCCAAACCGCCTTCCCACAAGGCTCGACCGTTGCCTATTTTGGCGCCACCCCCAACTCCACCAGCAACCCGGGACAAGGCGTCGTCATTACCGAAGCCAAGATTACCGGCCCCTCGGGCACTATCGCTCCCATCGACGACCACTTCTCCGGTTTGGGCCTGGACACAGCAACCTGGGCAGTGCGGGCCGCTGAGCCGAACGATGTTTCAGTAGTCGGCAGCAACACTCACTGGAATGTCGGTTGGACTTTGCCTGATGTGAACTTCCTCTTGCAAACAGCTCCAACCGTTCTTGGTCCCTGGAGCAACATCAGCCTGATAACCAACGCAGTTCAAAAAGGTCAATCCAAGAGCCTCCTGCTCCCCGATGCTTTCCTGCCTCCAGGTTCAATCGGTTACTTCCGCCTGATGAAGCCCGTGGCCACACAGTTGCAAGTCTTGCTGCCAGGTGAGACCAATGCCCCGGGCACTGTTACGGGCAAGATTGGCGCACCCGTTGCCCAGATTGCGTACATGCTATTCGATATAACGGTGAACGCTTGCGATGCCCGGTGGAACATCGTGAAGACCTGCAAAGACACGGTCCATTTCACCAGCACTGACCCCTTTGCTTCCCTGCCAGCAGACGCCGCACTGGTCAATGGCGCCCTCACCGTCTCTGCCCAGACCTATTTCGGCAGCTCGGGCACTTGGACCATCACAGCCTCTGATGTTACAACCAATGCCGTCGCCAATGGCGCCAGCAGCCCTATGAGGATTCCTTAAGCCTCCTGGCTTCAGCCTCCGTACCAAACTAACTAACCTGTGGGAGAGCCGCCGGAAGTCCGGCGCCTTTTTTGCGTAGCAGCCAACGCCAGGAGGCTCTGATCTTTCCTCTGGTTGGTCAGGCCGCTGGCTTGCCCCTGTGAAACTCAGGGCTGAGATCAGAGCCTCCTGGCGGCCGCTTCTACAGACCAGGACGAGGATTGACGAGCATGGAGGAGATTGACGCAAGCAACCTTTTGTGTTTCCTTCTGCGGCGCCCGTTCTTGAGTTGCTGGGCCACTCGGATGCCTGCAGCAAGCAGAATCTCAGGCAGCGCAAGGTAGCCGTGCTGGATTTTATCCGGCATAGTCTCCTAGTTGCGCCGGACGGCCCGGCTGAACTGGCCCCCCACAGCCCTGTTGCATGAAGAAGAAGCTGGCATGGATAATCGCTCTGGTCGCCCTAATCGCCATTTGCCTGGGCTGGGTTTTTTTCCGGCCCGCGCGCGAAATGATTCTGACCGGCATCGTCACCACTGATGAGGTCATCGTCAGTTCGGACGTCCAAGGGCCGCTCGAACGACTGCTGGTCAACCAGGGCGATCCGGTTCGAACCAACCAGTTGCTGGGGCTTATCCAACCGCAGGAATGGAAGGCAGATGCAGCCTTTTACGGCGATAGCCAAAAGCAATCTGCCGCCCAGGTCGTTCAGGCCCAGGCGGATTTGCGTCTCGCCGAGGCCCAAACCAGCAATCAAATCTGGCAGGCCCAAGCCACCTTCGAGGCCAGCCAGGCCCAGGTTAAACAGGCCCAAGCCGACCTGGAAATCGCGCGGCTGAATTTTGAGCGGGAGTCCGATTTGTACAAGAAACAGGTCGAATCGATCCAGAATTATGACCAGATGCGCACGGCCTACGACGCCGTCAAAGCAAGGGTGGAGACCTATAAAAAGCAGGCCCTGGCGGCTGAAGCAGCGGTGGGCGTCGCGCGAGCCAGCGCCGATCAGGTGGCCGCGCGGCGGGCGGCCGTTCAGGCCAGTGTTCACCAGTTGGACGCCGCTGGGGCCCAAAGGCAAAAGGCTGACGTGCGCCTGGGCTACACGGAGATACGGGCGCCTATCGAGGGGATTGTTAATGTACGCGCAGCCCTCGAAGGGGAGATTGTGATGCCCGGCCAGGCAATCGTCACACTGGTCGATCCGAATGATTTCTGGGTCCGCGCCGATGTCGAGGAGACCTATATCGCTCGCATTCATCTGGGTGATAAATTTCAGGTCCGGCTGCCCTCCGGGGAGCTGAAGACCGGGACGGTGTTTTATCGCGCGATCGATGCCGATTATGCCACCCAGCGCGATGTCAGCCGAACCAAGCGCGACATCAAGACCTTTCAGATTCGGCTCCGCTGCGATAATTCCGACCGCAGTCTGGCCCTGGGCATGACCGCTTACGTCCTGTTGCCGGAGACAATTACCCATGGCGGACGTTGAAGTCGAGCATCTGACGAAACGCTTCGGTGATTTTGTCGCCGTCGATGCCCTGAGCTTTGCCGTCAATCATGGCGAGGTCTTTGGCCTGCTCGGACCCAATGGCGCGGGTAAATCCACTCTCATCCGGATGCTGACCACTCTGGTGCCGCCTTCGGACGGAACGGCGCGCATTCTGGGTTTCGACATCGTGCGCCATCCCAACGAGGTGCGCCAGTGCATCGGCGTCATCCCGCAGGCGATGACCTCCGACCTGGACCTGAGCGCCGAGGAGAATATGACGATTTTTGCCAAACTGTATGGCCTCCCCCGTGAACGCCGCCGCCGCCAGGTTCAAGACCTGCTCAAGGCGGTGGACCTCGAACAATGGGCTGATAAACCGGTCAAGATGTTCTCCGGCGGCATGAGGCGCCGGCTCGAAATCGCCCGCGGCCTGGTTCATGAGCCCAAAATCTTTTTCCTGGATGAGCCCACCACCGGGCTGGACCCTGTCTCGCGCGTGGCCGTCTGGGAGATGCTGGCCCGGCTCAAGACCGAGCGGGACCTGACCATCCTCATGACCACCCATTACATGGATGAAGCCGATAAACTTTGCGACCGCATTGCGATTGTCGATCACGGGAAACTGGTTGCTTTAGATTCTCCTCTCAAACTCAAGGCCTCGGTCCCGGGAAAGAACATCCTCGAAGTCAGTTTCTCCGACGTGCCACCCGGCTGGATGCAGCGCCTGGGCTCCCTTCCAGAGGTCGCCGAGGTGAAGGCCCAGGACCATGTGTTCCGCCTCTCCTCAAATAACGGACCCCGCACCACCGTTGCTTTAATGGAGGCGGCCAAAGATGCCGGCCTTACCGTCACCTCCCTTTCCGTTCAGAGCACCACCCTCGACGACGTCTTTGTCCATTATACCGGCCATCAATTGCGCGATGCGCTCCAGAGCGCGTTGGCTTACAGCTCGGCTTTTATGTATGAGAACAAGTAGGCGCCAAACCGGGAATGCTGGAATGCCGGCCTGGCTATGAACCGCATCCTGGCCATGATCGAACGCGACCTGCGCCGCTTCCGACGCAGCCCCACCCTCATCCTGGTCTCGATGATTATGCCCCTGGCCCAATTGATTGTGCTGGGCTATGCCTTTGGCGGCAAGGTCAAGCAGCTCAAGGTCGGGGTTGTGGATGAAGACCATGGCGTCCCTGCCCTTCAACTCAAGGAGATGTTCCAGGCCGTTGCCGCCAATGCGCGCACGTTCGATACCATACCTTACTCGGACCGCGCCAAGGCCCTCCAAGACCTTCGCCAAGGGCGCATTAACGGCGTGCTCGAAATTCCACCTCATTTCTCGCGCAAGGTCCTGGCTGGGGCCAATCCCCGTATCGCTCTGGCGGAGGATAATACCGACCAATTCGCCGCCTCGGCCCTCGAAGGGACTCTCAACCAGCTTTTCGGCGCCTATAACCAAAAGGGGCCGGCGCCCAAAATGACGGCGGCTGCTACCCTCTCGGTGGTTGAGATTTATCCCTATGTTCCCTACATCCAGTACTTATTGCCGGGCACGACAGTGCTGGCGATCTTTGTCTCAGCCATGATCGGGGGCGGCATCATTTACATTGATGACAAAGCCCGGGGCCTGCACGAAGGCTACCTTGTGACCCCAATCCGCAAATACGAACTCATCCTGGGCTTCAATCTTTCAGGGGCTATCAAAGCCATACTCGCCGGCCTGGTCCTCATCACCTGCGGCTCCTTAATCGCCGGCATCCCCGAGCCCTTCAATCTTATGCGCCTGGCGCGGATGCTCCTGCTCGTTATCGCCACAGCTTTGGCGCTCATCAGCATGATGTTCCTCTTGATGGTCCGTGTGAGCGATCCCCTGGTCCCTCGCGCCATCTTCGGCGTTCTCAATACTGTCCTTTTCTTTCCAAGCGGCGCTGTCTATCCCATCCAGGCATTCCCGTCCTGGATGAAGGCCATCGCGGTGGTGGACCCCTTCACCTATGCCGTGCATGGCTTTAAGGAACTGGTGCTAAAAAACACCGGCCTGATTCCAGTTCTGCCGGACCTGGCTTTCCTGGCAGGGTTTACGGTCCTGGCGATGGGAGCCGCAACAGCGCTCTTCCGGCGCACCTTATAACCGTAATCGGTTAGTGACGGCGGGCGCTGCCGCCTAAAGGCGGCGTTCCGCGCGTCCGGAACGCCGGCTTCAGCCGGCAGCCCCGTAGTCACTGAGGCATTACTTATAACCCCCGATTCTCGCCACTTTTTTGCCACATTTGGCGTATATTACGAGTGAAAGGTTTTGCGGTGAAAAGGGGCGCTTCGGAAAATTTAATAACCCAACGACTCTTGCTTGTGACGAAAGTGACGAGCGGAATAGTGGTTCTGATCGGCGGCTTGGTGCTGGTGGGATGGGTTCTTAATATCGAGCCCTTGATTCGCCTGGTTCCAACTGGCGTCGTCATGAATCCGGTGACGGCTTTGACATTTGTCATGGCCGGAATTGCTTTGGAACGCCTGGTTGCGGGCGATTCTGCGACCTCAAACCGAAGGGCTGGCCTGTGGTGCAGTCTTGCCGCGCTGGTGCTTTTGGTGGGGGCATTCAAACTGGCCGATGATTTGTTTGGCCTGGGCTTTCACATCGATCACGTGTTGTTTTCCGGCAGGTTGAACCGATCGGCTGGATTCCCTTTGAGCGAAATGGCGCCCAATACCGCTCTGAATTTTTTCTTTTTCGGCGCAGGCTTGCTGCTGCTGGATTCCAAACGGCGGGCTGGGCTGCGGTTTGCCCAAGGGCTGGTGATGGGCGTCGGGCTGATTTCGATGCTTGCCCTGATAGGTTACAGCTACCGCGTGCTGCGGCTCTACCGTGTCGGCGGTTCGATTCCGATGGCGCTCGATACGGCCCTGGCCTTTGCCTTATTGTCGGTGGGCTTTCTGGCCGGCCGTCCAGAGCGCGGACTGATGCCCCTCATCACCAGCCAGACCACCGGCGGCGCAATGGTCCGGCGCTTATTGCCCATGGCTATTGTGGTCCCCTGGCTTTTGGGCGCCCTCCTGCTAATGGGCGAGCAGAAAGGATTCTACCGGCAGGAAGCCGCCATCTCGATTTTTGCCGTGACCTGCATCATTATCTTTACCGGTTTGATTTGGTGGCACGCCAGACTCCTTTACCGCACCGACCTTGATCGCCTTCGCGCCGAGGCCAAACTGCGCCAGACCGGAGCCAATCTCGAACGCTCCAACACCGAGCTGCAACAGTTTGCCTATGTCGCATCGCACGATCTATTCGAGCCACTGCGCACCGTGAATAGCTATCTCCAACTGCTGATGCAGCGTTGTCAGGGCAAGCTGGACAAACAGTCGCTGGAATTCATCGGCTTCGCGCTCGATGGCGCGCAACGGATGGAGGCGCTCATCCACGATTTGCTGGCGTACTCCAGGGTCGATCAGCGTGGCCGGCCCTTTGAACTGGTCAATTGCGAGCACGTGCTTCGGGCGGCACTCTCTAATCTGAAAGTTGCCATCGAGGAGACCGGCGCCAGAATCACCAGCGGCCCTCTCCCCCAGGTGCGCGCCGACATCGTTCAATTGACCCAGGTGTTCCAGAACCTGCTCGGCAATGCTATCAAGTTCCATGGCCCGCAACCGCCCCGGGTCAATATCCACGTCGAGCAGCGCGAAAATGAATGGCTCTTCTCAGTCCATGACAATGGCATTGGCATCGATCCAAAATATTTTGAGCGTGTTTTTGTCATCTTTCAGCGCCTGCACACGCGTCAGGAATATGCCGGCACGGGTATGGGCTTGGCCATTTGCAAGAAGATCATAGAAAGGCATGGAGGCAAGCTCTGGGTGGAATCCAAGGTGGGGGATGGGGCTACTTTCTACTTCACGTTGCCCAAGCCAGAAGAATAAACAACCCCCTTGCTTGCGCCTTTCTCCAGGCGCGAATATGGTGTCAGAAAGGGGGCTGTGCCGCCGCTGCATGCATACTGAATTAAATGTAATAAACCACCAGGAACTGGGCCGCGCCTTCGCCGAGTGCAAGGAAACCTCGCCCCAGCTCGAGCACGTTAAGGTGTTGTTAATCGAGGATAATCCCGGCGACGCCAGGCTGATTCAATTGATGCTCGCCGATGCCGCCGGCGACCTGTTCGAGTCCGAGGCGGTGGACCGTCTCGATGCCGGGCTCAAACGCCTCGCAAAAGGGGGCATTGGCATCGTTCTATTAGACCTTTCCCTGCCCGACAGCCATGGACTGGAGACCTTCACCCAGTTACATGCGCAGGCGCCTGGTCTGCCGATCATCGTGCTCAGCGGATTGAACGATACCAACGTGGCGGTCGAGGCAGTTCACCAGGGCGCCCAGGATTTTTTGGTGAAGGGTCAAGTCGATGGGCAACTGCTGGCCCGCGCGATGCGCTACGCCATCGAACGCAAGCGTTTGACCGAGCAGCTCGGCCATTACGCCGATGAATTGCGAACGAAAAACGCGCTGCTTGAAGCCGACTTTAATATGGCGCGCGAGGTCCAGGAGATATTTCTTCCTCACCAATACCCCACCTTCCCGCAATGGGTTTCCCCGCAAGAAAGCGCCCTCAGCTTCTCCCATCGCTACTTGCCCGCTGCCGCTGTCGGCGGCGATTTCTTTGACGTTTTTGCCATTACTGGCTCGACGGCCGGGGTTTTCATTTGCGACGTGATGGGCCATGGGATGCGCGCAGCACTGGTGACTGCCATCATGCGGGGGTTGGTCGAGGAGTTGATGCCGGTAGCGGCGGATGCGGGGAAATTCCTGACCGAAATCAATCGCAGTTTGCACGCGATTTTGCGGCGCACCCGCGAGCCGTTTTTGGCCACGGCGTTTTACCTGGTGGCCGACGTGGCCGCCGGCGAACTGCGCTTTGCCAGCGCGGGACATCCCAGCCCGATTCGAGTGCGGCGTCGGATGGGAACGGTCGAACTGCTCAAAGTTTGCGATGCGCGGCACGGCCCGGCATTGGGCTTATTTGAAAATGCAGTTTATCCAACCTGCTGCTGCGCCTTGGCGGAGAAGGACCTGATGCTTCTCTATACGGATGGCCTTTACGAGGTCGATAACCTCCGCCAGGAAGAGTACGGGCAGCAACGCCTCATCGAATCAGTCCGCGCGCATCTGCGTTGTCCCACCGAGCAGATGCTCGACGCCCTGCTGGATGATGTCCAGCGCTTCTCCGGAGCCCCTGAGTTTGAGGATGATGTTTGCCTGGTCGCCGTCGAGGCCCAAAGGGTCGGCCTCCAGGCCGCCAGTAAAGCATAATGGCGGCCGAGGCGCCGCAGGTTGGCTAAGGCCCTAGCGCCGACGCCTGGAGTTTGGACATTCTCAGGGAGGGATGGCGCGACGCACTGTCATTGCGTTTGGGCGACTGTTGCGCGAAACGCGATCTCCCTCTCCTCCCTTGGAGGAGAGGGCGGGGAGAGGAGGCCCTACTCGCTGGACCCGACAATGAAAGTCTTAAGCGTCACCAGCGAACAGGCCCCTCTCCCTAACCCTCTCCCCGCAGACGGGGAGAGGGAACCTGGCACGCGCGCTATCGGTGTGCGGTGGTCGGTGGTTGGTAGGCGCTCACTCCCTCTCCTCCAAAGACGGGGGGCACTCTTTCAGAGTGGAGACAGTGGCGGGACGCCACCCCAACCCGCCGGCCAGACGCCCGCCCTACCGAGCCCCGCCAGAATCTTTGTTTTTGACATTCCCCTTCACGCCGGGCAAGACTGTCCCCCGCTTTAGAGCAAATAATGAAAGCTTACTCGTTCCTCGCGGCTTTGGCAGTTTCATTGGTGATTCACCCGCCCCCCGCGTTTGCGGCAGTTCCGCCTCCCATTTTCGTTTATGAAAACTCGCACGAACTGTTCGGACGCGGTGATTTTGACGGGGACGGCCGGCAGGATGTGGTGATTATCGACAAATTAAGCGGCAAGTACCGGCTCGGGTACCAAAGCACCCCGGGGACGCTTTCGTGGGTGGATTGCCGGCCTACCGCGGTTACAGGCATCACGGGGCTGAGCATCGGGCATCTCTTCGCCAAAGACCGCGACGCAATGGTCATGACCGCCCCGGATGCCAATCAATTCGTTTTGCTTGAAGCCGCCAGCCCAACCGCTCCCTCCAGGCCGCTGAAGGTGTCGTTTACAGCAGGGTTGGGACCCAGCTCGGTGGTGGCTGTGGATGCCGGAGGAGCCACTCCCAAGGGCCTGCTGGATCTATTTGTCGGCAGCATTTACAACTCACCCGACCCGAATTTGGCGACCTTGCTGCGCAATGACGGCGCGGAGTTCCCCAAAATCAGCGAGGCAACCTTGCCCGGCGTGCCCGCCCACGGCAACCGGTTCTCTTTGAAAGCCGGGCAACCGGAACTGTTGTGTCTGCTTTTGAGCGGGGATTCAGGCGATACATTCCGGACTGAAGACCTCAGCAGCGGCAAACCGGTCATCGTCGCGAGTGTCTCGGGGCTGCCGGCAGGCTCCGATTATGCCGTCGGGAACTTCGGCGGTTCGCCTTTGCGCGAAGTCGTCTTTTACAAGCCTGGCAAAAACAGTTTGTCGATCCGGCCCGTCGAGGAAAGCGGGGGTCAATTGCAGTTTGGCCAGGGCGGCTCTTTCGATATGGGCGAGCCGGTGCAGCGGGTAATCACACTCGACCGACCCTCAAGCCAGAGATTGCTCATCATTTTTGGTGACGGCCAAAAGGCGGCAGTCTGTGATTTTGATGGCGTGAAAGCTCCCTCTGTTGTCCAAACCCTCCTCGCAACCAATAACCAATTCACCTTTGCAGCGAGTTTGCCGGAGGGATTTGTCCTGTTCTCGCAACCTTCGACCGGGAAATTCTCCAACAAATACCAGGTCTATAAATCGAGCGGCTCAACCTATGTGCCCGGGCCCTTTGGCACCCTTCCAACCCTCGAGGACAACGACAACATTACGATTCCGGACATTTACAGCCACATCATGGCCAACAACACCGTGACCAACGAAAGCCAGATGAAGCCTTACACCAACACTATCCCAGGCACCCGCGTTAAGTTTGTTATGGAGCCCATCCCTGCAGGCGAGTTTATCATGGGCAGCCCTGACAACGAGGCCGGGCGCAAGCCCGATGAAGGCCCGCAGCACAAGGTTAAGATTTCACCCTTCTGGATGGAGCAATGCGAGGTGACGTGGAATGAATACGAATTGTTCATGTATCCGGACGAAGAGCGGCGAATGCGCACCGACAATCCCGGCGACAACTCAGGGGACAAATTGGCCGATGCGGTCACCCATCCGTCCAAACCGTATGTCGAGATGAGCTTCGGGATGGGCAAAGACGGCTTCCCGGCCATTAGCATGACCCAACACGCCGCGAATAAATATTGCCAATGGCTTAGCGCCAAGACCGGCCAGTTCTATCGCCTGCCCACGGAGGCCGAATGGGAATATGCCTGTCGCGCAGGAACGACCACGGCCTATTTCTTTGGCAACGACCCCACCAAACTGAGCGATTACGCCTGGTTCGAGGACAATAGCGATTTCAAATACCAAAAGGTCGGCAAGAAAAAGCCCAATCCCTGGGGGCTTTATGATACTTACGGGAATGTGGTTGAATGGGTGCTCGACCAATATGACCCCGGTTACTACGCTCAGTGCGCCAAATCCAGCCTCTGTGTCGAGCCCTGGAACAAGGCCACCAAGCCTTATCCGCACTCGGTTCGAGGCGGTTCGTGGGATGACCCGGCCGTCATGTGCCGCAGCGCGGCCCGCCGGGGTTCCGATCGGTCCTGGAAAATGACCGACCCCCAGCTCCCCAAGAGCATCTGGTACTTCTCCGACGCCCAGTGGGTGGGCTTTCGCATCATCCGGCCTCTTCAAGTGCCCACGGCCGAGGAGATGCAGAAGTATTGGACCAGCGGCACTGAAAAGGACTAATTCCCGGCCATCATTCAAACCAGACAACAAACGGAGAGTCATTATGCAAAACAACGCAACCAGCACGCCGGTCTCTCGCCGGCACTTCATCAAAACCTCGTCACTCGCGGCGGCTTCGGCGGCTGCGGTGGCTAACTTCCCATCCGTCCTGAGCGCCCAGAGCAAGCAGCCCATCCGGGCCGTAATTATCGGCATCGGTGGCCGTGGCGGCGGGGCGGGCCAGAACTTCATGGAAGCCGTCAAAATGACGGGTATCGACGGCAAGATTGTGGCCGTGGGCGACCTCTTCCCCGAACAAGCCAGGCGCGGCAACGAAAACTTCGGCGTGCCGGAAGACAAATGCTTCAGCGGGTTCGACGCCTTTCGCAAGGCCCTGGACGAGCCCGGCGTCAATTACGCCATCCTGGCCACTCCCCCCGGTTTTCGCGCTGTCCAGTTCCGCGCCTGCATTGAAGCGGGCAAAAACGTATTCATGGAAAAACCGGTGGCCGTCGATGGCACGGCCTGCCGGTTGATGTATGAAACCGCCGATATGGCCAAACAGAAAAATCTCAAAGTGGCCGCCGGGACACAACGGCGTCACCAGGCCAGTTACATCGAAACCATCAAGCGAATCCATGATGGAGCCATTGGCGATATGGTGGCCCTGCGCGCCTATTGGGTCAACGGCGGCCCCATCTGGCATCGGGGCGACCACGGTGACACCGATTTGGAGCGGCAAATCCGCAATTGGTATCACTACATCTGGCTGTGCGGCGATCACATTTGCGAGCAGCATGTCCATAACCTGGATGTGTGCAACTGGATTATGAAAGGCCACCCGGTGCGCTGCTGGGGCCAGGGATCACGCCAGCAGTTGGATGGCAAATCCGGCGAGATTTGGGACAACTTCGACATCGAATACGAATACCCCAATGGCGTGCACCTGTTCAGTTACTGCGGCCAGATTAAACGCGATTGGTCCTCCGTCAGCGAAGCCGTTCACGGCACCAAAGGCTCGGCCGATCCGCACCACATGATTAAACCCACCGGCGAACAAGCCTGGCGTTTCCGCGAGAAGGAGATTGATCCGTACGTGCAAGAGCATATCGATCTGATCCACGCGATTCTCAACGATACGGAACTCAATGAAGCCAAGCAGGTGACCGACAGCACGCTGACGGCTATTATGGGCCGTGAAGCCGCCTATAGCGGCGCCGGCGTTAGTTCGGACGATATTCTGAACTGCAAATTCGCCTACGCGCCGGAACAGCT
The DNA here is from genome assembly GCA_035946615.1 of Verrucomicrobiia bacterium. Lineage (NCBI taxonomy): Bacteria > Pseudomonadati > Verrucomicrobiota > Verrucomicrobiia > Verrucomicrobiia bacterium. The sequence continues at coordinate 1,830 of DASYZB010000038.1, read as the reverse complement.
TTACCAGGATTGCGCCAAAATGCAGTTTGGACCCTTCCGCACACTCCAGCCGCCGATGCCGAGCATGCACAACATCCTCGTCGATCCGCCGATGCTTCCTCTCAAGGCATGAGCGGCCTTTAAAAAGTTGGTTCCAGCAATGGCCAGCCTGCACGGCTGGCCATTGCGTTTGGACCCATTGATTTCCGGCTCCGATGTGCAAGGTTAAAACCATGGAAACAAGGAAGCAGGCAGGCCCGCCCCAGAAGCCTCGGGCGGCTACGCAGGATGTAGTCGGAGCCGACCGCTCCCCTGAGCGTATTCGCCCCAAGTGGCGTTCCCATTATAACCGCCTGGTTGAATTGCGCGAGCATCTGCTGCGCCATCAGGCAGACCTTTCCAAAGATGCCATCGAAGAACAGCCGGGGTTCAGCACCCACATGGCCGATGCGGGCACCGATACTTACGACCGGGACCTCGCGTTGGGAATGCTCTCCTCTCAGCAGGACGCGCTCTACGAGATTGACGAGGCTTTGAATCGCATTCGCAACGGCAGTTACGCTATTTGCGAACTCTCAGGCAAACCCATCGAGCCGAGCCGTCTCGAAGCCATTCCCTGGACCCGTTTCAGCCTGGCTGCCGAAAAACAACTCGAAAGCCAAGGAGGCTTTAAGCGCGCCCGATTGGGACCCCGAGAGACCGTGGTTAGGACCTCAACCAAGGCGCCCGAGGAAAGCTAAAGAAAGGGGCCGGGTGCGGCTGAGGGAGCATCCCCGCAGCGGGCTCGACAGGCGAATGCCCCACTCACCCCAGAAGCCGGTCCACCCGCAACCACGCCGCGCGAGGCGAGGTGTCCGCCACCGTGACATTCACAAGCAAAACCTTTCCGTTAAACGCTGAAAAAGCCCAGTGGCCAAAAGGCCGCCACCGTCCAGCGGGTCGATGACGGTAGGAAAGGCCCTGCCACGCGTCAAAATTGGCTTTCGGGTTTTCCGCAGCCCCTCCGTTGGGTAAGGCGCTTTCGCCCAACGCGCCGTGCTCCGGCCGCCTCGGCGAGGTGGCCCTACCAAAGACTGTGTGGGGAACCGCGCAAGAACCCGCGCAGCACGCCCCCCCCACCGCGCCGGCAATCGATGCTGTCCTTCGGTTCCAGGCGTTGTCGGCCTGCACTAAAAATTCAGTTGCGCCTGCTCGTTAAGGCCCAGAGAACGCCCTGTAAAACCTCATGGGCGAATTGCTCGCTGAAAGATCGACGAACGACATCGGAAAGCTGGTCGCCACAAAGCTGGTCAGGGAAGTCCAGGTTTCCAGGTTCGTCGAGCTCTCGATTGTGTAGGTCAGCCCAAGCTGCTGCGGATGCATCTGGAATTGGAAATTGTTGTCGCTGCGCTTTTGCGGCTGCTTCAGGACCGGCTGTTGCACGCTACCCGTGTGCTGGGCATTTTGACGATACATGGGCCATGCCGAACCCGCTGGCCCGTTTGTGCCAGACGCAACGGCGTAAAGCGTGCTGGCGAGTGCGGCGTAAATCGTGCCGTCGGGACCTATGATAGGGGATGAGTTCGCAAGGTCGGCGCTGGGGGGCGGCGCTGCCGGAGAGACCAAACTCCAGACCACCTGCCCCCGCTCATTGAGAGCCCATAATGCGTTGGAAACGCAATAATAAACCATGCCCGCTGCATCTATTGCCGGGGCCGCAGTTTCAGATGAGGCCGGGGAAAAACGCCTGTTCTGGCCGCCCCAGATATCTGAAGCTGCCTTCGGCTGTCCCATAGCGCGCTAAGAGCTTGAGTAAATCCCACTTGCGCCACAGGCCCGTGCGCACGATGGCAAACAGGCGGCTGAAGCTAT
>DASYZB010000037.1 GCA_035946615.1 Verrucomicrobiia bacterium | reverse complement strand
GAACTGAACCGCAATTGAGGTCCCCGCATTGACCTCATGCACCGCAAGAAACGAAACCGCCGCCAATAGACTAACGATATACTGGGTTTTCATAGGATGCTCGGACTGAACTGCACGGCTTTGCGCCGGTCAATCTTTGTGGATTTGTGGCACCGACGAATTGATCGCTGGTCCGGCCGGGAGGTCGGAACGCAACGGACTGTTGCAACCAGTGACATGGAATTGTTAATAAAAGAACACAGAGGCGGAAAAGATGCAAGAAAAAAATGCAAAAAGTTACATTCAGCCTTTTTTGAGGGCCGTTCATCCCAAAAATGGGCTGATTTATCCCTTTTTAGGCGCTTCGTTGGGCTTGAGTTTCCTTCTCACGCCCAGTGGCAGGAATTGGGAGGGCGAGGTCAGAACGGGAGGACATCCCAAAAGCGGTAGAGGACTACCGCACTGGATTTTGGACTTTTAGCAGGCGCCTTTTGCCTCCCTTTGTCGGAAACTTTGTCGAGTGGTTTGGTCAACCCGGGACTGATTGCTCGGGGCTAATGACAAAATCGAAGCAAACGAGCCGCCAATCCCGAGTGTAGGAGACGACGTAAGGAGTCTCTGATCAGCAACTTCCGGCTGAACCAAAGGCGCCCTGACAATCTTGATCATAGACTCCTTACGTCATCTCCTACAAAGGTTTGAGAGCGCAAGCTCAACGGCTTTCTGGCAAAGGAACGGTGATTTCATGCGCGGAAGGCGGGATTTGAACAGCCGTTACACGGCCTCCAGGCCAGCGGGTCCAGACTTTTGAGGGGACTTTGGGCGTAGCCAGAACGATGACCGGGCTGTCCTGAGACCAATAGCCACTGCCGGCATGGATTTCGCGGATTGGTCCCAGTTCATCTCCAAACAGCAGGCGGACCTGCGCCCCGATGCCGGTGGGATTTCCGGGCGGCCCGGCCAACCGCACGCGCAGTCCGGGTTTTGCCGCGCGATTGTGAAAAAGCCGGGTAACGGCTCCGTTCTGCGTGACCACGAGATCGGCTCGGCCATCCTGGTCGAAATCAGCCACCGCGGCTCCGCGTTGTTCGCCATAGACCTTGATTCCTGAAACCTGGCCTGCAATGGGCCTGAGGGTTCCGGTTCCATCGCCCAGCAGGAGGAGACCTCGACCGGCATCGTATCGTGGGACCTCGACTTCATTTGGGAAGAAGTTTTGGCTTAGGAAGAGGTCTTCGTGGCCGTCGCCATCAAAATCGGCGACCACGGCGCTAAAGGCGGGTGAGTACTGGGCCTCGGCAGGCAATGGGACAGGTTCAAACCGGGGGCCTTGATTTAAAAAGACGGTGGATGCGAGGGTATTGGCCTCGAGTTTGCGGGCCAGGGATTGGCTTTGGCCCAAAACGTCCTGAATTGTCGCCAGGCTGAAAGCTTTTTGAGTGGGGAACCGCAGAGGCAAATCGGGCAAAGCGGCAGCGACCAGGTTGCGCATGCGGCGGGGGGCATCCGCATTCAACGCAGGGTCGTATTCGGCTTCGATGAGATCGACCGTGCCGCGGGCGGCCAAATCACCATAATACAATGAAACGGGGTGTTCAGGGGTAGGGTGGTATGGTGAATTGAGCCCCCAGTTGCTGGCAACAATGTCCATCCGGCCATTCCCACGCAGATCGCCTGTGGTCACGCCGTTCCACCAGCCGATGTACTTGTCCAGCCCGAGCGCGTGGGTTTCTTCGATTAGCTTTCCCGCATTATTTTTAAAGACACGGATTGGCCCCCACTCACAGGCCAGAACCAGCTCCGGAAAGCCGTCTCCATCCAAATCACTCCACACGGCGCCGCTGACGAGGCCCACCTTCTCCACCGCGCGCGTATTCTCCTCATCAGCTTCCCAATCAGCTCCGCGGCGCCGGTACAGGCGGGATGAAGCCGCCTCGGGATAGCGGGCAGGGATGACTCGACCGCCGACGAATAACTCGAGATGACCGTCTCCCCGCAGCTCTCCGAGGGCGAGCGGTCCGGCGCTGGAATCCTGATTGGTGAGGACCTCGGAAATCAATCCGGTCCGCGTGTCAAACTCTTGCACACCACTAGGTCCAGGTGGGTCCTCCTCATAATTGGCTGACCCGGCCAGAACGGTGGGCGCTCGGCCTGTTTCTTGCCAGACGACGATGCCGGTTTGGTCGCGAGAGGACTGCTTCTCGAAGGCAGGTCCGGTCATTCTCTCGAAACCGCCGTGGCGATTGTTGTGAAAAACAGCCATTTGACCGCCCTTGCCGCTTCCAACGACAAGGTCGTCGAATCCGTCGCCGTCAAGGTCCGCCCAGGCGACGCCGGGGCCTAGCTGGCTGAGTTTTCGCGGCAAGAGGGGCTGGCGCTCGAAATCATTGAAATCGTCCTCGTGATGAGAGTGGTTGAGCACCCCGCTGACATCTTCAAACATGGGTGTTTCGGCGGGTTTGCGGGCGATTGGTGCTTGTCGTGCATCGATGGAGCGCTCGTCGATTTCGTAAATCCGGTTTGCTTTAACCTCGTGGACGACGCTCTGCTTGCCATCGCGCCAGCGGACCTCGATAGTCATTCCATGCGTCACATTGCCGGGAGCAAAAACGGCCAAGGTATCCGAGCCGGCCATGTAACGGCCGCCGCAAATGACTTCCTGGCTTTGCATTTGGACGGTACCACCCAGGAACCTGATTTGGGCGCCTATGGCCTGAGTATTGGGCGGCAAGCCCCGAAGACGCACAGCGACCCGTGGGGCCGAGGTTTCATTGCGGTAAATGCCCGCTGCGCTGCCGAGGTTATTAACGATTAAATCCAGGGCGCCGTCTCCATCCAGGTCGGCCAGCGCCATGGCATGATGCACCCCGAGGTCGCCTGTGCCCCACGCGTCGGTGCTTTCCTGAAACCGATAATGACCCAGGTTATGAAATGCCACAATCGGCATGTCCAAGGCGGGATAAAACCGGGCGTTTTGCAGCTTTAACTGGATAAAGGCCTCGCGGCGAGCTTGAGGGTCCGGGATATTGGCAATTTGGCCGCGAGCGCGTGAATTGGCGCGAATCTGGGCTTGCGCATCGAGGTCTTGCACGTCCCGGGTGTGGCCGGCCCCGATTAAAATGTCTTCGTAGCCGTCGAGGTCCACGTCCAAAAAGATGGGGGACCAGGACCAATCGGAGGCCAACAGGCCTGCGTAATCAGCAATTTCCGCAAAGGTCCCGTCGCCCCGATTTGCAAGGAGGGTATTCCGCATGATTTGGGGCCGGTTATCAATGAGACCAACCGGTGAGACGGTGGGGGTTTGAGCAAACATTTGGCGTTTTCTCAGGCGCAGATCGCGGCTCAACATATCCACAACGAACAAGTCGAGATGGCCCGAACGGGTCAGGTCAGCAAAATCGACGCCCATCGAGCTGGCGCTGGTATGGCGAATGGCAAGGTTATCAGCCGCTCGAAAATGCCCCTGCCCATCGTTGAGCCAGATGCGGTCGGGGGTCCAGTAATCGTTGCAAACGTACAGGTCGGGAAAGCCGTCGCCGTTAATATCGCGGAAAGTTGCTGTCAACCCCCAGTCGAGAGGCGGGCCGGTTAATGGATTGCCTGCTGCATCGAGGAAGGAGCCGCCCGTCCACGAAACTGGGCTGAAATGGCCGTGTCCGTCGTTTAGATACAGAATATCGGGTTCGCCGTACTCGAAGAGTTTTCCGTTGATGAGGACCAGGCGGTTTTGGAGCGCAGGGGGAATGGCGAGTTTGCCATTGACCATCTGCAGATCGACCTGTCCGTGATCGCGGATGTCGTCGGTCCGATTATTAGCCACATAAAGGTCCAAGGCGCCGTTGCCATCGACATCGGCCAAGGCCATGGTGATGCTGCCAAACCGGGTGGCAGTGCCGGCCGAGCTTGTAATGTCCGAGAACTTTCCGTGTCCATCGTTCAGGAAACATAAGACTCCGCTGCCGGTCGTGGCGACCAGCAGGTCGAGGAAGCCATCACCATTAATGTCGGCAAAAACAGCCCCCCTGCAGAACTGGTTCGAGCAGACGATTCCGGACCCGGCGGTGACATCTTTAAACTTCATCCCGCCAAGGTTCTTGTAGAGGGCATTATGCCCATTCAAACTGCAAAAGAAAATGTCCGGCAGACCGTCGTTATCGAAATCGCCGACCGCGACCCCTGAGCCGTTGAACAGGACACGGTTGGCCTCACCCTCGAGTGTATCGAGTGTATTGGTAAAGGTGATGCCGGTCTCATCGGGGGAGAGGAGTTTGAACCCTGTTTTTCCAGTGGGATGCACGGGCAGCTCGGCCCATCGGAATCCGCTGTCTTGATGCCAGGAGAGTTGCGCGGCCCCGTTAAGGGTTCCCGAGGTCCCTGCCAGAACCAGGCAGAGGGTCAGTAATACACGCTGCATTGAGTCAGAATCCCAGTTTACAGGCCGGCGGCAGGGCTTGGCAACTACTGGCATTTTTGACATTTATTTGTCCCCGGGCATACTGCCGCCGATGGAACAAAGCGAACCGGAACTGATAGCCGCCGTGTTGCGAGGAGACGCGGCGAGTTTCGAGCCGCTGGTCGAGAAGTATTCGCCGCGCGTCTTTGCCACCGCCCGGCGCTATGCGCGCCGGGAAAGCGAAGTCGAGGACATTGTCCAAGAGGTGTGGCTTAAGGCCTTCCAGAAGCTCAGCGGGTTTCGGGGTGAAGCGCCCTTCGAACACTGGCTGATGCGCCTGGCGGTGCGCACTTGCTACGATTTTCTGCGCGGTCATCAACGCAATCGCGAGATGAGCTTTTCCGAGTTGAGCCAGCCGGAAAGCGATTGGCTGGAACATTTTGCCCGGCAGCCGGATTCGGCCAGCGAAGAGGCCGATGCGGCGCGCCAGTTGATACAACGGGTGCTCGAGCACCTTTCCCCCTCTGCCCGGCTGGTCATTACGCTGCAGGAGCTGGAAGAGCACTCGATCAAGGAGATAGCGAACCTGACGGGGTGGTCGGTGCCGTTGGTGAAAGTGCGGGCCTTCCGGGCGCGGGCGGAGATGCGAAAGGTGCTGGCAAAAATCGCAAAGGAAAAGTATCTGTAACCGGGTCGCAGGATGGCCCGTCTGAACTACTATAGACCGTATGAATTTGGATGAACTCCAACGCAAGCTAATCGCTGCTGGCCGGGCGGCCGCGCCCAGCCCGGCTGTGCCCTACACCTTCAGCCAGCGCGTCATGGCGCGGCTGCGGTCCGAGCCGCTTGCCGATGTATGGGAACTCTGGGCGCGCGCTCTGTGGCGGGCAGCAGCCCCGTGTGTGGCCCTGATGCTGCTCCTGGGCGCCTGGTCCCTGTTTAGCTCGTCCAGCAGACCGGCCTCGGGCGATTTGTCTCAGGACCTGGAAAATACTGTGATGGCTGGGGCCAATCAGGAACCGGCTGCGAATTAACTCCGGTGAACACCTGGAAGGTCATCCTCGCCACCTTGGTGATCTTTGTCAGCGGCCTGGTGACGGGCTCGCTGTTAGTGTGGCATTCAGCCACAGTTTTTCCTTGGCGCCCCGTTCGGGGGCAGAATAACGGCCGTCCAGGGCAACCGCTCTCGCCGGGAGTCATGCGGTTGGAGTTCCTGCGCCGGATACAACGCGACCTGAACCTGACGCCCGAGCAGCGGGAACGCATCGACAAAATCCTCAAACAAAGCCAGGAACGCACCCGGCAGATCATGGAGCCGATCCTTCCCCAAGTACGAGCCGAGTTTCAACTCACTCGGGTGCAGTTCCGCGAGGTGTTGACGGCTGAACAGCAGGCTCGGTTTGATGAACTGCTCAAGCATCCGCAGCACCGCCAGCCTCCGCTGGGCTGGGGCCACACCAACCAACCTGCGGCACAAACCAACGCGCCTTCAGCCCAGGCGCCAGGGCGCGCGGTAGGGCCGAGTTAGGAGCAGGGCGGCATCTGGGTCATCGAGTATCTGCTCGGTCGCCACGTTCCATTTGAGCTTGCGGCCGGTCAACATGGAGATGAGGCCCAGGTGACCGGGAATTGTCGAGTGGTGCGCCGTTTCGACGGGCGTAATGGCCGGCTTGCGCGATTTGACGCACTCCAGGAAGTTGCGCCAGTGGTTGGTGGAACGGTAAAGCTGGACCTTGCGCAGGTTATCGGGCAATTCCATCTTCTGGTTCTTCCAACGCGGGTCCGAGGACTCAAACCCACCCCGGTCCACCCAAATCCAGCCTTCGGAGCCGGTCCATTTGCAGCCCATCTTAATGTCGGGGTAACTCTCTGGTCCGGCGCCGGCGATGGTCATTTGGACATCATTGGGGTAGCCGGTCACAGAGCTTAGATACTTGGCCGAGATGCGGTATTTGGGCGAGGTGTTCCAAATAGCACGAGGAGGCGGAAACTCGGCGTGCTCGACCTCGACTTCGCTGGGTCCGGTATGGTCGAAGCCCAGTCCCCAGTGGGCGATGTCGCAATGATGCCCGATCCAGTCCATGAGCTGGCCACCGCCGGTGTTGTAGTTCCAGCGCCAGTTCCCATGCACGCGGCACTGGACATAGGGCACCATCTCGGAAGGGCCGACCCAGAAGTTATAGTCCAGCTCCTGCGGGGGTGAGGTGCAGCCGTTTTGGTCCGGAAGGCCGTCAAAGCCGGGATGGCCGCTGTTTTGTCCCCCGGGCAAACCGACTTCGACGCGCGTCACGTTGCCGATAAGTCCATTGCGAACGATTTCGCAAGCGTACCAGAAGTTATCGACGGACCGCTGCCACGAGCCGGTCTGCCAAATGCGGTTGTTTTGCTGGACGGCGCGGACGATGGCCTGCTGTTCGGCAATAGTGCGCGCCAGTGGTTTCTCGCCGTAGATGTCCTTGTGGCGAGAGGCGGCCTCGGTCGCGATCAGCGCGTGCCAGTGGTCCGGAACCGCGAGCATGACCGCGTCGATGTCGTCGCGGGCCATCAGTTCGCGGTAATCGTGATAGCCCCGGCAGTCCTGGTTGTCGTAGTGTGCGTTGATGATAGTGACGGCGTGGCGCAGGTGGCCTTTATCCAGGTCGCAGGCGGCGATCATCTGGCAGACCGGGTCCTTCATCAGCTCGTCGGTGTCCCATGGGCCTTGGCCGCCATAGCCGACTGCGCCCATGACGACGCGCTCGGAGGGCGGGGTGTGACCATCCGCCCCCAATACGCTGGAGGGAACGATGAGCGGGACAGCCAGAGCGGCGCCCGTTGAGGCGAGGAATTGGCGGCGGGAAACAGCCGAAGGGGTAGTGGTAGTTTTCATAGAGAATCAGATTCAGGCCTCTGGTTTAAAGACGAGGATGCTCAAGGGGGGCAGGGTCAGTTCAGCCGAGCAGGGTTGATTGTGGGATTTGCCTTGTGCCGCGACGACGCCGCCGAGGTTGCCGACGTTGCTGCCCCCGTAAATTGAGGCATCGCTGTTGACTGCCTCAAGCCACTTGCCGGCGCGAGGCAAGCCGAGGCGATAGCGGTAGCGGGGCACGGGGGTGAGGTTGAGGATGACGGCCAAGGGACTAGTGGTCGAGACATCCTGGCGGACGAACGAGAGGACGCTGTTCTCGTTATCGGAGCAATCGAGCCAAAAAAAGCCGCTTGGATCATAATCGGACTTCCACAGGGCAGGTTGGGCGAGATAAAACCGGTTCAAATCCTGAACGAACCGGCGCAAACCGGCGTGGTATGGGCCGGCTTCAAGCAGCCACCAGTCCAGCTCGCCGTTGGCATTCCACTCGGCGCTTTGGCCGAATTCGCCTCCCATGAACAGGAGCATCTTGCCTGGAAAACACCATTCGTATCCCAGCAACGTGCGGAGGTTGGCGAATCGGCGCCAATCATCTCCGGGCATCCGGCCCAGCAACGAGCCTTTTCCATGCACGACTTCGTCATGAGAGAGCGGGAGGATGAAATTCTCATTATGATGGTAGAGCATGGCGAAGGTGAGGTCGTTCTGATGATATTTCCGATGCACCGGTTCATGGCTGAAATAGTCCAGCGTATCATGCATCCAGCCCATATTCCATTTGAATGAAAACCCAAGGCCACCCAAATAAGGGGGGCGTGTGACCAGGGGCCAGGCGGTGGATTCCTCGGCGATGGTCATGACGCCGGGGAATTGAGTGTGGGTGATATGGTTGAACTTACGGATGAAATCGATGGCTTCGAGGTTCTCGCGCCCGCCATATTGGTTGGGGAGCCATTCGCCTTCCTTGCGCGAGTAATCCAAGTAGAGCATCGAGGCGACGGCATCGACGCGAAGGCCGTCGATGTGGAAACGCTCGCACCAGAACAGGGCGTTGGCGGTGAGGAAATTGCTGACCTCGTGGCGGCCATAATTGAAGATGAGCGTTCCCCAGTCCTGGTGGGCGCCCCGGCGCGGGTCTTCATGTTCGTAAAGGGCGGTTCCGTCGAAATAGGCCAGGGCCCAATCATCGCGGGGGAAGTGAGCTGGGACCCAATCGACAATGACGCCGATACCGGCCTGATGGAGGGCGTTAACCAGGAACTGGAAGTCCTCAGGCGTTCCGTAACGGCTGGTTGGGGCGTAAAAGCCGGTGACTTGGTAACCCCACGACGGATAAAAGGCATGCTCGGCCACGGGCATGAATTCGACATGGGTGAATCCCATCTCCTTGAGATATTGGACAAGCGGCTCGGCCAACTCACGGTAGCTGAGGGATTCGCCCAGGGATTTTTTGCGCCAGGAGCCCAGGTGCATTTCGTAAATGCTTGCCGGGGCGCGCAAGGGGTCCCGCTGCGGCCGCTGCATCAGCCAGGCCTCGTCGGTCCAGGTGAACTTGCGATTATTCCAAACGATGGAGGCATTTTTGGGAGGCGTTTCATAGAAAAAGCCGTAGGGATCGGTCTTGAGCCGGATTCGGCTGTGGGCGTCGAGAATCTCGAATTTGTAGAGGGCCCCTTCGCCGACGCCCGGCACAAAGATTTCCCACACACCGGACGGCCCCAGGGAGCGCATCTGGTGAAGGCGCCCGTCCCACTGGTTGAAATCGCCCACGACGCTGATGCGCTGAGCATTGGGCGCCCACAAAGCGAAGCTGGTCCCTGCGACACCGTCCAGGGCGCGCAATTGCGCGCCGAGTTTATCGTAAATGCGGCGTTCGTCCCCTTTGCCGAACAGGTAGAGGTCGCCCTCGCCCAGGGTGGGCAGGAAAGAATAGGGGTCGCGCGCGCGGTGGACGGCGCCGGACCGGTCGGTAATGACGACGTCGTAGGCATAGATTCGGTCCGCTTCCTTGGTGGCGCCCTCGAACAGGTCGGTCTTGGGAATTCGCTTGAGCTTGATGACCGGCTTGTCTTTCTCGTGAACGGGTTGGATTTCAATTTTAGCGGCTCCAGGGGCCATTGCGCGGGCAACCAAGCCCGCGCCATCCCCGAGCCGGTGCAAGCCCAACAGTTGGTGCGGGGAGCGGCTTTTTAGCTCAACCAAACTCAGCAATTCTTCTTGGGTCAGGACCATGGTGGGACAATCTAGCAGAACAGGCTGGCTTTGCACAGGAGTTTGAGGAAATCCTGCGGGGGCGACAGGTATTGGTTGAGAGCGTACGGCCAATTGACAATTGGCGATACAGCCGGCTGCCAGCCGGCGCTAAGGGGCAAGCAGGGCCGTTGGTGATTGCAGCACCTGAAGCCACCCGCGAGGCTCAGATTGGCTCGCCTGGGGTGGGCGGCTTTGGCACTTCCTGCGTTGAACGCATGAATTCATCTGTGCGCCACTTGGAAATCCGCGATGCGGCAAACTGAAAGTCTGCGCAACGCTAAACAGATACAGACGGAATGAGAAGGGACCTCTCCGTTTTTCCACTCCGATCAATGGGAAGCATTGCAGGCCATTTTGAGCCTTGTCCCCAGAACTGGTGACTGGCAGGGGACAGGGCATGGAGTAGGATAAGGGTGTGTTCGATGCTGGTTTGTGTGGCCGCATCGGTGAAGATTTAAAGTTCTCATTGTGAGTGTGTCGGAGAGGCCGGGTCAAAAGCCCGGTCTTTCTGTTTTATAAGAGCCTTTTTTAAAATAGAACTGCCGCTATTCGTCCTCGTCCCTCGTGGTCGAAAGCCCTGAAAAATGGAGGCGGCTCCGTGATTTCATGCCACACTCAGGCGGCTGAGGCGGGAGCCGGCTGCTTTAATTTCTTGATAAGCACCTTCGAGTTGCGCCCGCTTTGTTCGTACTTCTCACGGCGCGCCGGCGGCAGGTCATCAGGCGAGCCTTCGGAAAAGCCGCCCTTGGATTGGAAATAGGTAAAGGCTTGGGTCGAGAGGCTGATGAGTTCGGTGAAGCCGGCCTCGCGTGCTTTATTTTCGGCAAACTGGATCAACTTGCGTCCGATGCCCTGGTTGGCATGGGCGGGGCTGACGTAGAGGCATGCCAATTCCCCCTTGCCTTGCTCAGGAAAGGCGTGCAGCGCAACGCAAGCGACGGGATTCTTGTCGATCTCGAAAATGAAATAATCCCCAAGCTGCTTCTCGATGCTCGATCGGGTGCGTTTCACGAGTTCTTCGGTGGCCACCGAAGGCTTCGTCAGGTTCAGGATGCTGCGCACGTCCTTTTTCATGGCCCGGCGGATTTGCTGGAATTCATTGCCGTAAATGAGGGTGCCGACGCCTTCGTTGGTGAACACCTCCGCCAGCAACCCTTCTTCGAGCGAACCGTTGATGACATGGACCCGGGGAATGCCTGCCTTGCAGGCGGCGGCGGCATGAACGGCTTTGGAGACCATGGCCGGGTGGATGTCATTTTTCTGCAATGCTAAAACGGACTCGAGATCGGTCACGGGCATCTGGCGGATGACGCGCTCGCCTACCAGGATGCCGTCCTGGGTGGTAATAAACATCAGCTTGGTGGCTTTGAGCGCTTCGGCTGCCGCCACAGCAATGCTGTCCGAGTTCACGCGGTAAGTCTTGCCGTCGCCATCGAAGCCCAGAGGGGGCAGCACCGGGATGATGCCGTTATCGAGGAGTTTTTGGCACAACTCGACATCGATGCGCTCGACCTTGCCGGTGAGCAACTGGTCTTCGCCGTGGAGGATGCCCAGGGGATGGGCGATGATGGCGTTGGTGCAGGCCCCGCGGAGATCATTGGCAGAGAGGCCTTCGAGGACCTCATGGCTGAGGCGGTTTGCGGCCAGCAATGCCAGCCTCAGGGTCGGTTCATCGGTTATCCCGGTGCCATCGAGATTGGAGGGCGTGATGCCTTGTTCCTGGGCCAGAATCTTAATCTGGGCTGAGGCGCCATGAACCAGCACCAGGCGGATGTTGAGCGAGCGCAGGACGGCAATATCCATCAGTATATTGCCGAAGTTCTCATCAGTGATGATAGCCCCGTCGATACTGATGACAAACGTCCTCTCCCGGAATTGCGGGATGTACTGCAGGATGCCGCGAAGATCGGTCAGTTTCACTTTGCCAGGCTGTTCTTAAGCGCCTCGATGCAGCGCCGGTTTTGTTTGGGTGTGCCGATGGAAATGCGTATCCATTCCGGGAGCTGGTAACCGCTCATTGGCCGAACAATGACGCCGGTCTTTTGGAGCTCACAGAAAACGCGCTCGCCCTCGCCGACGCGCACCAGGATGAAATTGGCGGCTGAAGGAACGAATTGGAGACCGAGCTTGCGAAAGGCGCTGCTATAAAACCGCAGCCCGCGCTTGTTATTTCGGACCGTCTTTTCGACATGAGCCGAATCGTCCAACGCACCCAGCGCTCCTGCCTGTGCCACGGAATTGATATTGAATGGCTGCCGGATTTTTTCCAGCTCAGCGATCAGCGCCGGATGCCCTATCCCATACCCCAGACGCACCCCCGCCAGGCCGTATATCTTGGAAAAAGTCCGCATGAGGAGCAAATTGGGTTTTCGTCCAGCGCGGATTTCGGGCAGGAGATCGAGCGGTTGCTCGAGAAACTCGATATAAGCTTCGTCCAGGGCAATGACCACCTGTTCGGGAACGCCGTTGATGAATCGTTCCAGCTCGGCAGGTGTGACGACTGTGCCGGTGGGGTTATTGGGGTTGGCAACAAAAATGAGCCGCGTTCGGGGTGTGATTGCTTCGAGCATCGCATCCAGGTTATGCCCGTAATCTCTGGCGGGCACGACTATCAACCGCGCCCCAAAGAGCGCCGTGACGATGGGATAGACCGCAAAACAATATTGCGACACGATGACCTCTGCATCGGCTGAGACAGGCGTGTGAATCTCGGCGCGTTCTTCGCGGGCAGTGGGCGCCGGAGTGGCCGCATGAGCAAAATCACTGGGCGTCTCCGGCTTGTCCTGGGCGCGCCGTGGCAGGAGGGCATGACCAAGGAATTCGATGATTTCATTGGAGCCGTTCCCGAATATCAGATGGGACGGAGCCAGGCCGAGCCGGGCTGCCAGCTTTGCTTTCAACTCGAAAGCGCTGCCGTCGGGATAGAGATTGACCTGGCGCAAGGCCTTGCGCATCGCATCGAGAGCGAGGCGCGAGGGTCCCAGTGGATTCTCATTGGAGGCGAGCTTGATGATATCATGGGCGGGCAACCCCAGTTCGCGCGCCACTTCTTCGATAGGGCGGCCAGGTTGATAGACCGGCAGGTCCTTGAGCGCTGGATTTATGGAAAAGGGCAGGGCCATAAAGCATCCCGTTGCGCTAGGCCGGAACCGGTTCTTCTTCACCGGGCAATTTCTGGCCCGCGCCCGGATAAAGCAGGTGATAACCGATGGCCTGAACTCCGACAATGGCAGCCACACCAAGGATATCATGCGCGGTCGAGCCGCGTGAAACATCCGCAGCAGGCCGGTCCAGGCCCAGAAGGATTTGGCCATAAGCATTCGCCCGCGCAATATGGCGGACCAGCCTGCTGGCGATGTTGCCTGAGTTGAGATCTGGAAAAATAAGCACGTTCGCGTTGCCCATGATCTTGCCCTCTGGTGATTTTCGCTGGGCAATCTCCGGCACAATGGCGGTATCGGCCTGCAGCTCGCCCTCGAACAGGGCATCGACCTGCTTTTCCAGGGCCTGCTTTTGAGCCAGGGCAGCGGCGGCCTGAATGCGCCCGATGGATGGGTCTCGCGAACTGCCTTTGGTCGAAAATGAGAGCAACGCAACCCGAGGCCGCACACCCATGAGGTGGCGCGCAAGCCGGGCGGTCGAAACGGCGATGTCGGCCAACTGCTCGACGGTGGGTTGGGGGATTACCCCGCAATCGGCCATAAAGAGAACTCCATTCTCGCCGTAGCGGGAATCCTCCACTTCCATGATCAGGCAACTGGAGGCGGTGGTGGTTTGCGGAGCGACCTTGATGATCTGCAAAAGCGGGCGCAGGACACTCCCGAAAGTCTGGGCGGCGCCCGAGACCAGGCCGTCGGCCTGGTGCATGGCGGTCATCATCGCCCCGAAAAAATTGGGCTGGAGAATGGCGTCACGGGCTTCGTTGCTCTTGAGGCCTTTGTAGCGGCGCAGCACCTCGAAGCGGCGGGCAAAGCTCTCGATGTCTTCGCTTTCGGCGGGATTAATAACCCGAATTCCCTCCAAAGGGATGTTCAGGGTCCGGGCCATCTCCTTAATCTTGGAGCGATCCCCCAGAAGAATCGGGGCGCCCAGTTGGAGCGAGAAATATTGGCGAGCAGCCTGGAGCACGCGCGGGTCGGTTCCTTCCGGAAATACGATGCGCTTGGGATGTCGCTGCAATTTCTCGATGACGCTGCCGATGAATCGCATGGGGCTCTAAGTAGCCCAGCGCAGAAAAAACTGCAACTCAAACAGGCTCTAGGGCTCGGTGCGTTTGAGAATCTCAAAACGGGCTGCTTCGCTGCTCAGCAGGTCAACCAGAACACCCTTGTCCAAATCCAACGTTTTGAGGGCCTCGCGGAACTCCTTGGGCGAGCTGATCTGCCGCCGGTTTATCGAGGTGATGATCTCGCCCGGCTTGAGGCCTTTGCGCCCGGCAGGCGAATCTCGTTCCACCGCAGCGATGACCACTCCCCGGGCGGTGTCCACGCCGAACTGGCTGGCCAGCTCAGGGGTCAGAGGCTTGACCGTGATGCCCAGGTCCGCCATAGCGCCGGCAGGCCCTTTTGTGGGCGCCTTGGTTTCCACGGCAACGGGCGTCGGATCGACATATTCACCAGGGCTCACGGAGACCTCAATGGTCTTGCCGTCGCGGAACACATCCAGCCGAACTGGCCTGCCGATCTTCTTTTCACGAATCGCGGCCCGGAGTTGCTCGGCGGTGCTCACGTGCTGGCCGTCAATGGCCAGGATGACATCCGTTGGTTTCAAGTTGGATTTGCCAGCGGGGCCTTTAGGCAGAATCCGTGAAATAACGACACCGTCGTTAATGTCGCGGAATTGCTGGCGCAGATCCGCATTCTCGCGCAGCGATTGGATGTAAATGCCGAGCCAGGGCCGGCTAAATCTGCCATAGGCAATGATTTGGTCGGCCACCTCGCGGGCCAGATTGCTGGGGATGGCGAAGGCAATGCCGGTGTGCAATCCGCGGATAAGGGTGTTGATGCCGATGACTTGTCCTTCAATATTGAGCAGCGGGCCGCCGCTGTTGCCCGGGTTGATCAACGCATCGGTCTGGAGGAAATCCTGGTCCATCCCTGCGCCTTCGTAGCCCTCGATAACGGAGCGGCTTTTGGCGCTGATGTGGCCGAACGTGACGCTGTAATCGAGGCTGAATGGCGCCCCGATGGCAATGGCGAATTCCCCCACGCGTGTCTTATTGGAATCTCCCAGCTTGGCGACAGGCAACCCGCCGGCCTCGATCTTGATGACGGCCACATCCGATTGGGAATCGATCCCGCGAAGGACCCCTTTAAAGACACGCCCGTCCTGCAGACGGACTTGGATGCTTTCGGCGTCCTGGATTACATGGCCGTTGGTCAGGATATAGCCGTTGTCGCGAACGATAATACCTGAACCCTCCGCGCGGCTTTCGTCAGGCATTTGCCGTTTGAATTGTTCGTGGAACTTGCGCCAGAAACCCGGCGGCAGCCCCTGAAACGAATCGTCCTCTTCGCCTTCCGAGGAAGGGCTGGTAGTTTTCTGGACGACGTTAATCACCACCACCGCCGGTGACACCCTCTCGGCAACATCTTCAAAGGCGCGATTAAGCTGCCGGACCAGGTCCAGGCCGGCGGGAGGGTCCTTTGCGCAAGCGCCCGGGCCCCACGCGGCAACCAGTGATACCGCCGCGACGGCTGAATATAATTGTTTCCTCATAGCTCAACAGGGCTTATGGCTTGCAGCGCACGAGTCATACATTGAATTAATCTTAGCGGCCAGCAGTCATCTTTTGGCCGAACATAAGCCCATTCCAGCCGCTTGCCAACTCGTGGAGGACCTTTGATAACCCATACAATTCCTCTTTTGAAGGCCCCGAACACGGGGCTGGTTTTTAGATGGAGGCCTAGCCGCCCAGTTGGAGGCGTTTGTCGGTTTCAAGCATCTGCTTGAGGTTGGCCCATTCGACATCATTCATTTCATTGAACGCATTGAGATAGACCGCGACAACCTCGGGCGGGTATTTGGCCACCAACGCATCAATTGCCGCATGGAGTTTGGCATCGTCCATGGTGTTGGGCAGGTCGTCAACCACGCCGTCTTTGTGGGGAATGGCCAGGGCATCGAGGAAATCGGCCAGCATGGGCTTGTATTTTTTGAGCAGCCAGGTGCGGATGAGGTTGCCGGTAACCGGTTCAAGGGCGGGCTTGGCCAGGGTGGCGAGCATGGCGGTGTGGCGTTGGGCGCGGGGCTGGCGTTCCATAAAAACGGGCCGCAGCTTGCGCGATTCGGCCACCGCTCCGAGCGTGGCGCGGTAGAGCGGCTTGTCCTCCTCATAGGCAAAGGTGAGGATTTCGAGGGCCAGAGATTGCGACATGAAACCGAGGATTTCGTGAGAGGTTAACATCCGGATAAGAGTTGATGGATTTACTGGGTCCCGATCAGTTGATCGCAGTGATCGTAATCTTATGGCGTTCGGCCAGCCCTTGGCAAGTTTCCAGTTCCAGCAGCAAGGCCTTGCCGGCCTCGAAACCCAGCGCTGAAATCCGCGCTGCGGCGCAGGTCTGGATTGTCTCGGGCCCAAGGCAGGGGATATCGAAGCGCAGGTCATGGTTTTGCTTGGCTACCTTGACTGCCAGGGCCCCGCCCTGGCGTCCGGACAGTTGGCCTCCGCGCTCGAGGCACGCATCGGTGCCTTCAAATCCCTCGACGGCCAGCACGGCGCCTTCTTTGACGACAACGGTCTGGCCAATGTCCAATCTCGAAATCTCTTTGGCTATGCGGAAACCAAGGACGAGGCCAGCCTGCTGCGCGCCGGACAATTTGGGGCCGAGCCGGAACCCGGTGGCGGGCATCAATGACTTGAGCCAAGGGGTGGCTTCGATGAGCTCGATGCCATCCTTTTTGAGTTCGCCAGCAATTGCGGGGAAGATGGTATGGGCATTCTTCTCCTTGAGCCGAAGCAGGAGGGCCATCGCGCGGAGGTCGGGACGGATGTCGTAAAGGTTTCTCGGGGCGATTTGACCGGCCATAACGCAACGGGTGATGCCGCGTTTGGTGAAAGCGGCGATCATTTTCGAGAGTTGGCCAACCTTAAGCCAGACGATTTCATCGACCAGCGGAGCAAGAGCGGGGTCGGTCTCCCCTTCGAAAGCGGCGGCCACGAGGCGTTTGACACCCAGCGCGCGGGCCTGCCGGGCAAAGACCAGAGGCAACGACCGATTACCGGCGATAATGCCGAGGCTCTCAATGCCTTCATTCATAACCGCAGGAGTCTCAGAACTGACCATTCAGGCTTGAATAATAAAGCCTCGGGAACCCGAAGCCTGGGGGCAAGCGCTGCAAATCCGTTTGGAGCCGTCTTCTTATGGCACATTTCTGTCTCATTAAAAGACAATTGAGAATATTTGTAAACCGTCCAGGTCGCGCAGGCCCCCGAATTCCAACGGCTCGTCACTGCAAGGCTTTGGCGTATAGCTTGCTATCTCAATTGCAGATTCCTTCGGTCCTAACCAGTCGCGGTGCAGAACCCAAAGCCGCCGGACCGCTAGTGATCCCGCCAGACAAAAATGAGTAACGCGGTAGCATGGAACGACGAGATGGTTTCGAGTGCAGCCGAAGAAGGCGGCGCGGCCATCCGGCGCTCTATTTTTTTTGCGGGGCTTGTCCTGGCCGCGACAGTGGGTTTGAGCATTCTGATTTACTCCTACGGCAAAAGCACGCTTCACGACAAGGCCGTTGAGGTTGAGTTGCGAGGCGGGCTTGGGGCAGCAGAGGAGAATTTTGCCCTGTTGCGCCGGATGGACCAAATAGCGGTGAGTGTTACGACGGTTGCTGGGCTGGGAGGAGTCGGCTCTCTGGCGCCGCTATTTTACGCCGCCGCCGCCTGGCGCCGCCGCTTTGCCGGCCGGCTCCACCAGAGGGCGGACGAATTGCAGGCCAACGCGTCCGGACTACAGAGCCAACTCAACGAGACGCGGCGGGTCAAAGATGGGCTGCTGGTGCGTCAGGCCGAGTTAGAGTCGCGCCTCAAAACTCTGGCGGCTAACAACACGGGGTTGCAGGAAGAACTGGACAAACGCAACCGGGCCGAGAGAGCCCTGGCCCAAAGACGCCAGGAACTGGAAAGTTCCAAGAGCGTGCTGGAATTGCACGTTCAGGCTCGAACGCAAGAATTGCACAGCCTGCAGCGCCGCTATGAGATGATCCTCAACGCAGCCGGTGAAGGCATCTGCGGCCTGGATGAGGAAGGCAAGACCACCTTCGTCAATCCGACGGTGGCCAAACTCACCGGCTGGCCGGTGACCGAACTCATCGGAAAAAGTGAGCAGGAGATTTTTTTCGCCAATGGCGAAAACGGCAAAAGCCATGCGGAGTTGGGCAGCCAAAGCCCGGGCGAGCAGGTATTTCATCGCAAAGATGGGAGCTGCTTCACGGTTGAATACGTCAAGACCCCCATCACGCAGGACGGGCGGATGGTTGGCTCGGTGCTGGTCTTCAAGGACATCACCGAGCGCAAGCGCGTGGAAGAAACCCTTGCCCAAAAGGCCGCGGAATTGACGCGCTCCAACGCGGAATTGGAACAGTTCGCCTTTGTGGCCTCGCATGATTTGCAGGAGCCACTGCGCAAAATCCAGGCCTTTGGCGACCGCTTGAAAGTCAAATGCGAATCCATCCAATCTCCCGAAATCCGGGATTACCTGGACCGCATGCAGAGCGCGGCTACACGCATGCGCACGCTGATCAATGACCTGCTGGCTTTCTCGAGGGTCATTCGAAGCTCCGAGCCGTTCGTGGAGGTGGACCTGACGGGGGTAGCCAATGAGGTGCTCAGCGATCTGGAAGTGCGAATAGAAAAGACCGGCGCCAAAATCGAAGCGGGCCCTCTGCCGACCATCGAGGCCGACCCGATGCAGATGCGCCAACTCCTGCTCAACCTGATCAGCAACGCTTTGAAGTTCCAGCCCCCCGGCGCCGTCCCTGTAGTCCAGATCACCAGCCGCGCCTATACCACTCCCTCCGGAGAGCCATGGTGCGAACTCAGCTTCAAGGACAACGGCATCGGCTTTGACGAAAAGTACCTGGACCGCATCTTTGCGGTATTTCAACGGCTGCATGGCCGTGGGGAATATGAGGGGACGGGCGTGGGGCTGGCGGTTTGCCGAAGAATCGTGGACCGTCACCACGGCAATATCCTGGCGCACAGCAAACCAGGCCAAGGGGCCACTTTCATCATCACATTGCCTGTACGGCAGGCCAAAGCAGAAACACCCTTATGACAGCTCAAACCAAAACCTGCGTTATTCTCATGGCCGATGACGACGACGACGATCGCTTGTTGGCCCACGATGCCCTGGCCGAATCGAAGGTGCCGGGCGACCTGCACTTCGTCGAGAACGGGGAAGAGTTGTTGGATTACCTCTGGCATCGAGGCAAGTACGAGCAGGTTGAGGGTTCTCCGCGTCCGGCGCTCATCCTTCTGGATTTGAATATGCCGCGCAAGGATGGGCGCGAAGCCCTGCGCGAGATAAAGGCCAACCCGGACCTCAAACGCATTCCTA
This sequence comes from Verrucomicrobiia bacterium, assembly GCA_035946615.1. Taxonomy (NCBI): domain Bacteria; kingdom Pseudomonadati; phylum Verrucomicrobiota; class Verrucomicrobiia; species Verrucomicrobiia bacterium. Next base: position 37,740 of record DASYZB010000037.1, on the reverse strand, counting down.
TTGTCGTGCTGACGACTTCGAAGGCCGACACGGATGTGGGGGCCATTTATGAGCTGGGCGCCAATTCTTTTATATCAAAGCCATTCCAATTCGAGGCGCTGGTTGAGGTTATGAAAGTCCTCGGACAGTATTGGTTCAAAACGGTGGAATTGCCTGCAGCCAAATGAAGCGAGCATGAACCCGGGGGAGACAATCCGAGTCTTGTTGGTCGAAGACGATGAAGATGATTACATCCTGGCGCGTGAGTTGTTTTCTGAAATCCCGGGACAGCGTTTCGTCTTGGATTGGGTAAAGACATTCGACACCGGGCTGGAAAACCTGAGCCGCAACCAGCACGACGTGGCGCTGTTAGATTACCGGCTGGGGGCACAAAACGGTGTGGAACTCCTGCGAGCTGCCATCGAGCGGGGCTGCTCGGCTCCCGTCATTTTGCTGACGGGCTCCGGCCAGCATCAGGTCGATCTGGAAGCCATGCAGGCCGGCGCCGCCGATTATCTGGTCAAGGCCGACCTCCATGCTAAATCGCTGGAACGGAGTATCCGCTATGCCATTCAGCGCAAACGGGCGGCGGCTGTCGCTGCATTCGAGCAGGCGCGCCTGGCCGCCTTTGGGGCTGAGGTAGGGCTGGCCTTGACGCGCCGCGATTCGCTCGAAGTCATTCTCGATCGCTGCGCCAAGGCTATGGCTCAGTTCCTCAACGCGGCCCTCGCGCAAATTGCCACCTTCGATCCGCGCAAAGGTTGCTTCGACACACGTGCCGCCGCCGGGCAGATCATCAGACCCAACCAACCAGCGCATCCCTGGCCCGAGGTCTGCCTGGACCTCGATTCCCTCAGCCAAGGAAAGCCGCTTGTAATCAAACAACTGGCCCATGACGAGCGCATCGTGGACCAGGGGTGGATCAAAAAGGAAGGCCTCGCCTCCTATGCGGCTTATCCGCTGGTATTGGAAGACAAGCTGGTGGGGTTGATGTCCATCTTTTCGCAACAGCCACTCAGCGACGCCATCAGCCAGGAGATGGGCTCAGTGGCCAACGGCATCTCCCTGTGTATCGAGCGCAAGCGCTCCGAGGAGGCCCTGGACGCCAGCGAAGTCAAATACCGCTCGGTGGTCGAGAATATAAAGGAAGTCATCTTCCAAATGGACGAGTTCGGGCATTGGACTTTCCTCAACCCCGCCTGGACGGTGGTAACCGGTTTTGAAGTCAAGCCGACCCTTGGCTCATTTTTTGTTGAGTACCTCCATGAGGAAGATCGGGAGCATAATCGGCACATCTTTCTTCAGCTTATCGAGGGCAAAGTCGATTACTGCCGATACGAAACGCGATTTCTGACCAAAAACGGCACCGTCCGCTGGGTGGAGGTTTATGCCCAACGCACCTTCAATCCGGATGGAACGGTGCTGGGCCTGTCCGGCAGTTTGACGGATATAACCGAACACAAGCAGGCCGAGAAGGCCATTCAAAAACTAGCTGCCTTTCCTCAGGTAAATCCCAATCCTATTTTCGAGTTCGCCGCCGACGGCAGCGTGACTTACTCGAACGATGCGGCGCATGATATGGCCAGATCTCTGGGCAAGGAGAATCTGCTGGAGATTCTTCCACCGAGTGCTGCGGGGATTGCGTGCGAATGCCTGGCCAGCGGCGAGAAACGGCTGCGCGAAGAGGTGTGCCTCGCAGGGCGCACCATTACCTGGTCTTTTTTCCCGGTGGTAGCCAACCATGTGGTCCATTGTTACGGGACCGATATTACCGATGTTCTGAATCTGGAGGCCCAATTCCGCCATGCGCAGAAGCTCGAGTCAGTGGGGCAATTGGCGGCAGGGGTTGCTCACGACTTTAACAACGTTTTGACCGTCATCCAGGGCTATACTGAATCGCTGCTGTCTCGGTGCCAGGCGGATCCTCATTCAGCCACCGCCCTCAAGCAGATTTCCGATGCTGCCAAACGCGCCGCTACGCTCACCCGCCAATTGCTCCTGTTCAGCCGCAAACAGGTTCTTCAGACCAGGGTCCTGGACCTCAATGCGGTTTTGCAGAACCTGGCCAACATGCTTTTGCGATTGCTGGGGGAGGACATCACACTGGATGCCAAGTACGCGCCCAACCTGCCGCGCGTCGAAGCCGATGCCGGCATGCTCGAACAAATCGTGATGAATCTGGCGGTCAATTCCCGCGATGCAATGCCCAAAGGAGGCAAACTGCTCATCGGAACCTCCACCGTTGAGATTGATGAAACCTACGCCGCCCAGCATCCGGATGCCCGCGCGGGACAGTTTGTCTGTCTCCTGGTTCAAGATACGGGCTTGGGCATGGACCGAAAAACCCTGGACCGCATTTTCGAGCCTTTCTTTTCAACAAAAGAGGTCGGCAAAGGCACCGGTTTGGGCCTGGCGACTGTCTATGGAATCGTGAAGCAGCACCTGGGTTGGATCGAGGTCGCCAGCCGCGTGGAAGCCGGGACCACATTCAAAATTTATTTTCCCATCACCTCGCGCACGGATGAAGCGCCGGCCGAATTATCCGTCCCGGCCGAACCCATCCGGGGTGGAAAAGAAACCATCCTGGTGGTGGAAGACGAGCCAGTCCTGCGGGAATTGGTTTGCGAAGTCTTGCAGCAATATGACTATCAGGTCATTCAGGCGGCGTCCGGGGTCGAGGCCTTGCGCATTTGGGATGAGTTCAACGGCGAGATTCAACTGCTGCTGACTGACATGGTGATGCCCGAAGGAATGACCGGCAAGGAACTGGCCGCGCAACTTAAAAAGCGCAAACCCGATTTGAAGGTTATTTACAGCAGCGGCTACAGCCCGGAAATCATGGGCCGCGATTTCGGCCAGAGCGACACGGTCTTCCTCTCCAAACCGTATGTGCCGCCACAGCTTGCCCGCGCGGTGCGCCAATGCCTCGATGGCCGCAAGCAGCAGGGAACCCCGATTGCCAGGGGATAGAAGCATTGTTCCTCTCGTACCTGTCCGCACGAACCGTCGTGGAGCGGACCATGTGCTCCCTCACTTTTTGGCTTGCGGGTCCTGGCCGAGGGCGGCCTGGTACTTCGCAATCTCGGCCGTGTTGTGGAGTTTTTGGGCAAGAGCCAGGAGCTTTTGATAGATGCTGGATTTTTGGGGGTAATTGGGAAAATCCCGCAGCAGCATTTGATATTGCTCGCAGGCCTCGCCAGGTCGGTCCAACGCGGCGAGCCTCTCGCCTAACGTTAGGAGCAGCCGGATGCGGGCTTGGGGGGAAGGTCCGAGCTTGAGGGCCTGAGCATAGGTGTGAACTGCCGAAGAGGGCTTGCCCTGAGCCAGGTAGAGGTCGCCAAGCTTTTCCGATAACACGGGGCTCTGGCTGGTGGTAGGAAGTTCCTGCAACAGCGTGACCGCATCGGCGAGAGTTTTCTTTCCCATGGCAAGATTGACGTTGATGAGCCGCAGGTAGGCCCATTCCAGCAGCTTGCTGTGGCGTTGTTGAAGTTCATCCTGGACCAAGTCCGGGTTTTTGCCGAATGGCCGGTAGAGCGGGTCGCCCACGACGGTGGTTTGCCAGGAGAGCACCGGCTGGGAGGCATAGGCCGCTTCGCCGAAGGTCATGCCATTGAAGAAAAACCGCGCCGCAAACACCGCCAGCTCCGGTGTGCCCGCCAGATAGGGTTCATTCACGCAGCCCATCGTGATAGTTGCCCCTTTGGCCAGCAAAGGGCCCGTCCAAAATCGCTCGGGATTGCGCAAGTCCGCTGCGCTGAAGGAGTGCAGGTGATAGGCAAAAGCCCCGGGCATAAATTCCACTGTCGGTTCGGTGAAAGGCCCGGAGACGTTCTCATCATACCAGCCCATGTAAATGGCGATGTTGCTCATGGGAAAGCCGGCCTGGAACGTGCCGGGGTTGTCATCCACAACCGTCTCAAATCCAAGGTGCTTGCAGATTTCCGCCGCGTCGTGAATCCAATCATCGCCCATTTTGTAGCCGGGCTCGGTTGTGTTGCGTAGATCGAAATAAGCCCGTCCCCAGAGGCCATCTGTCTCCGCTTGGATCGCCTTATCGACCAACCCGCGCGCGATGGCGGCGCTCGGACCGTCCAGGCGCGACACCATTAACACCCCGTTGGTGGGATGAAACTGCGCGCTATTGGTCGCCGCATAGAGAGGGTTGCGCAGCGGCCCGGACAAGGGCAGGTGCTCCTCCAACAAGGGCAACAAGCTTAGCTCGCTATCGACGGCGGCCTCGTTGCGGCGCATTTCAGGACGTAGTTTCTCCATGCCCTCTTCTTTGAGATTGGGGTCGCTTGCAATTTTGATCGGCACCCCATAGCAAAGCACCGCATAGCGTATCTTTGACCCCAACGGCAGCCAATCCACACGGCCAGGTTGTGTTGCCGTCGCTCGGGTGATATGCGAACCGATGCGCCATAGCTTTGCATCGGCAATTCTCTGGGCCAACGGTTGCTGGAATGAATCCCGAAACTCGGCGCGAGAAATCTCCTGGTTTGTGGAAAGATCGAAACCAAAAATCTGGTGAACCGGCACCTGCCGTTTTTGGGCGTAATATTCAGCGACTGCCTTGGACTCCGGCACGCGTGAATTATACACCACCACGACTTGGTCTCCGGGAGCCGCCCCTTGCAGCGCAAAGACCCCTGCGTAACCAAACACCCCCATTATCAGGAACCACTTCATTCAAAGACAAACCATCGACATTCCGGTTGCTCTTCCGGTTCAACCATGCAGTTCTTTTTCTTGCGCAGGGGAGCCGGCAAAATGGCCGGTCCCATCCCTTTCCTGAGGTGCGCAACCCGCCCGGGGGCTGTTCGCAACATCCTCAAGCACGGCAACTTGCATGACTCTCTTACCTTCGATTCTTACCTTCAGGCCGTCATAGGCCAATTCCACTCCCTCTGGCAACTCAGATTGCGCGGAGTCATGGTCATAGTCGTGAGTTAAATGCGTAAAATAAGTCCGTTCTGCGCCAATCCGCCGGGCTGCCGTTAGGGCCTCATCCAACGACATATGCGTCGGATGCGGCAATCGGCGCAGTGCGTCCAGGACCACCACGCTCACGCCCCGGATTTTTTCAATCACAGCGGGGGGGACCTCTTTGCAATCGCTCAAATAGGCCAGAAGGCTGCGGTCTTCCTGAGTAAAGAGGAATCCCAACGTCTCCGCGCGCCCATGCGGAAGCCGGAGTGGGATAATCTCCAGGTCGCCCACGGCAAACGGCCCGTCGATAAGGCGCGGCTCAGGGATAAAGTAACCCTTGGGCCATGGACCATTATGGAACGCATAAGCAAAAACCCGCCGCAGGTCTGCCATGGTCCGTTCATCGGCATAGATGGGCAGGGCCGTGCCCCCGCGCAGATCACACACCCGGCGGCAATCGTCCAAACCCATGATGTGGTCGGCATGCGAATGGGTGAAAAGCACCGCGTCCAGGAAACCCAGCCCTTCGCGCAACATCTGGATTCGAAACTCCGGCGTGGTGTCCACGACCAATCTCGTCTGGGTCGTCTCGACGTAAATCGACGGGCGGGTTCTGTGGTTCTTGGGGTTGGCGAGGAATTCGGCCGGATAATCTTTGCCGATGATGGGGACGCCCTGCGAAGTCCCTGAGCCCAGAAAAATGAACGAAAACGACATGTCCGCTTAATCTATCAGGCCCAGCGGCGATTGGCTATCCAGGAGTGGCATGGCCTGGCATTGCATTGAATGCGGCGGGCTTGTTCTTGGAGTTTCTACCCGGCGTAAGTAAGCAACAGACCCCATTTCCCAACGTCGCGTGGGATTTATTCTACCCCATGAATATGATCAAGCTCCTGGCAGGCCTGCTGGCCATTGCTGCAATTTCGGCCTCAACCGCTCGGGCCGAAGACCACAAATTTCTGCTCACTTTCACCGGCGCCTGCGTCTCCAACGCGCCCTCCGGCTCTTTCGCCGCGCGCAGAGTCAATAACCAGATGTTTGTCCAACCATACGCCCAGGCAAATTTTCTCCCTCCCGATGGCGTGGCATTGGTGTATCACCTCAACAGCGATCCACGCGGCGACTCCATCGAGGTCATCAACAGGACCAACGGCGCAGTCCTGGGAGTGCCGTTGCTCCTGTATTTTGCAGACGATACAACCCTCGGGCGGATGGGCCTGACCAATTCCGTCGCGACACAAATCAGGAAGATTGAATACGTCTATACCTCGCAGAATTCTCATTCCATGGGCAGTTGCCTGCTCAATGAACACCTCTATAAGGACGGGAATGGGACGCTAACCAGTGCCGTTATTATGGGCGCCATCACGTGGATTGTTGTGCCGGATGGCACCCAGCCTATGCAGGTCTATAACGGAAGCATTTTCTCCGGCAAAATGATCCAGTGAGGGCTGGACATCCTCAATGGGCTCATCGGGCATCAGGCCCCAGGGACTGATGCCGCGTGGGCCGTCGTCTTGGGGGGCGCCTCTTTCCGGCTGCGATTGCGCCAGGACGAGTGGATTTCCTCAAAGATGTTCTGGAGGCTGCGGGTGATTTGCCAGTTTGGATAATGGCTTCTGATTTTCCCCAGATTCGAAATGTAACAGATGTGGTCGCCTTTGCGGCTTTGGTCGGAATACTCGTAGCGCATGGGTTTGCCGCTGATGTCTTCAGCCAGCTTCAAGGCCTCCAGAATCGAGATGGAATTGGCGCGGCCGCCCCCCAGGTTGTAGACCTCGCCACAGCGTGGCCGCTGGATAAACTCGGCCATCAACCGCGCGACATCCAGCGAATGAATATTGTCGCGGACTTGTTTTCCTTTATAACCAAAGACCTTGTACTGCTTGCCCTCCAAATTGCACTTGATCAGGTAGCTCAGGAATCCATGGAGTTCGACCCCGCTGTGATTCGGGCCGGTCAAGCAGCCGCCCCGCAAACAGCAAGTGGGCATTTGAAAATAGCGGCCATATTCCTGAACCATGACATCAGCGGCAACTTTTGAAGCGCCAAAAACTGAGTGGAGCGATTGATCGATGCGGAAGCTTTCCGGGATGCCCTCGGCAAAGGCTGCATCGGCGTAGTCCCAGCGCGTCGCGGTCTCCTGGAGCGCCAGCTCGTTGGGCGCGTCCCCATACACTTTGTTGGTGGACATGTGAACGAATGGCGATTCCGGACAAATGCGGCGGTTTGATTCCAGCAGGTTGAGCGTGCCCACGGCGTTCACATCAAAGTCGTCCCAAGGCCGGCTGGCGGCCAAATCGTGGCTGGGCTGGGCCGCGGTGTGAATCGTCGCGTGCGGTTTCAACTCGCTCAGCAACCTCAGCACCGCTGGCCGATCACGGATATCCAACTCATAATGTGTGTAACTGGGGAACTGCTCTTCGAGACGCGCCCGGTTCCAGCGGGTATCTCCCTGAGGTCCAAAAAAATCGGCCCGCATATTATTGTCCACACCGCAGACACGCCATCCATGCTTGCTAAAAAAGGCGACCACCTCGCTGCCAATCAGACCGCTGGAGCCAGTCACTAAAAGCGTCTTCTGCTTTGGTGAGCGGCGGGAGGTCCTTTTACGAGTTGCCTCATTCTCCGAGTGTGAAACATCAGCCATAATGCGGCAGGAGAGTAGTGAGGCAAGTGGGTTTTGACAAGCCGCTTGGCTTTACAGCTTTACAGCGTATGTCAAAGTGGCGCCGGCATCTTCGGCGGCGGGTTAGTCCGCGTTACCATGGTAGCGCTGATTGGCAACCGGCTGAACCGCCGGCTGGCAGTCGGCGACCCGTGCCACCGGCCCTGGCTTGTTGGGTGACATTTTTGGCATGATTCATGCCATTAGTTCTCCTGTGCAGGGCTCCTCCTCCCGCACGTTGTGGTTACGGAGGCGGCGCTAAATGATAAGGCCCCGCCCCGTTTTTCATAGGTGGAGGCACGGCGATCCGGCCTAAAGGCCGGTTCGCCTTTTTGTACGGGGCGTTCAAATCCTCCCGGCTTTTGGACGTGCATTTTCGGGCAGGCCGGTTACTTATTGGTTCATGACGCTCAATGAGGGCAGGCAACGTCACGCTCAGCTCGTCGAGGAAATCCGGCGCCACGATTACGCTTATTACGTTTTGGCTCAGCCGGCCATTAGTGATCAGGAATACGACCGGCTTTACCACGAGTTGATTGCTCTGGAATCAAAATTCCCCGAGTTGATCAGCAGCGACTCGCCCACACAAAGGGTTGGCGGCCAGCCGCTGAAAGAGTTCAAACCGGTCCGTCACTTGGTTCCCATGACCAGTCTGGACAACACCTATTCACAGGAAGACTTGCTTGAATTCGTCCACCGCGTCCAACGATTTTTACCCGGAGAAGCCCTCGATTGGATTGTCGAGCCGAAGATCGATGGGGTGGCGGTGAACCTGCGGTATCAAAACGGCAACTTCACTTGCGGCGCTACCCGGGGGGATGGCGCCATCGGTGATGACATCACCGCCAACTTGCGCACGGTCCGCAGCATCCCCGCCCGCCTGCGGTCTCAGCCGGGAGCGGCAGGCGGCTGCGGCAAACACACAGATGCAGGACAGGCCGGGCATGAGGAGATTCCTTCCTTGCTCGAGGTCCGCGGGGAAGTGTACCTCACCAAGGCCGGATTCGAAAAGCTCAACGCGGAACGCAAAGCTGCCGGGGAAGAGCCTTTTGCCAATCCGCGCAATGCCGCTGCCGGGTCGCTCAAGCAATTGGACCCGCGCATCGTGGCCAAACGTCCGCTGGACATCCTGGTCTACGGCCTTGGCCATATCGAGGGAGCGGCGCGTCCGCCCGAAAGCCAGGCCGAGATGCTCGAATTAATTAAGAGGCTTGGATTTAAAACCCCCGGCAATACCTGGCATTGCCGTTCCGCGGAGCAATTGGTCGCGGCAATCGCGGAACTCGACAGAATCCGGCGCAAGTTTCCGTATGAAACAGACGGGGCGGTGATCAAACTCAACTCCTTTGCCCAGCGGGAACAAGTCGGATTCACCTCGAAAGCGCCGCGCTGGGCGATTGCCTATAAGTACGCTGCGGAGCAGGCGGAGACATTGCTGCGGGCCATCACCGTCCAAGTAGGCCGCACGGGGGCGCTGACCCCCGTGGCGGAACTCGATCCGGTCTTCCTGGCCGGAAGCACCATCAGCCGCGCCACGCTGCACAATGAAGATTATATCCGGCAAAAAGACATCCGGATTGGCGATACCGTGACGATCCAAAAGGCCGGAGAGGTTATCCCGGCTGTGGTCGATGTCGTCCTGACCCGCAGGACCGGCAAGGAAATCCCATTCCGCTTTCCGCAATCCTGCCCGGAATGCGGTTCGAAGGTGTCGCGAGCGGCGGGAATCGCCGAGGGCGATGAAGGGGTGGTTTGGCGATGCCTCAACCCGGATTGCCCGGCGCAAATCCGGGGCCGCATCGAGCATTGGTGTGCTCGCGGGGCCATGGACATCGAAGGCGGCGGTGAAGCGCTGGCGCGCCAGCTTATCAGCAGCGGCCTGGTGCGCGACGTGGCCGACCTCTATTCGTTAAAACTTTCAGACGTGGCCGGTTTGGAACGAATGGGAGAAAAATCCGCGCAAACTTTCCTCGGCGGAATAGGTGAGAGCAAAGGCCGTGACATGTGGCGAGTGCTCTATGGCTTGGGTATCCTGCACGTCGGGGCCGGCGTCGCCAAGGCCTTGGGCCGTTGTTTCCCCACATTAGAGGACCTCTTTGCCTCGGGCGTCGAGCAACTCACAGCCTGTGAAGAGGTCGGTGATGTGATTGCCCAAAGCATCGTTCAATGGAACGGAGACGCGCGCAATCGCAAGCTGCTCGAACGCCTCAAGTCGGCAGGAGTCAACTTGAAATCCGAACTCTTCCGCCCCAAAGCCAAGGGCGGGGCATTGGCCGGCAAAACCTTCGTGCTGACCGGGACGTTGCCCAAACTCAAACGCGAAGAGGCGGCGGTGAAGATCGAAACAGCGGGCGGAAGGGTCAGCAGCAGCGTGAGCAAGAAGACCGATTACGTGGTAGCCGGCGCAGAGGCTGGGTCCAAACTGGACAAGGCGCAAAAGCTGGGGTTGACGATTATCGACGAAGCGGGCTTGCTGAAACTGCTGGAGCAGTAATCAGGCGGTCATTTCTATCAGCAATTTCGCGTTACCGGGAGCGCGGACATTCGCGTCGTTATTGAAATAGACGAACACCTTTTTTCCGCGGCGCGCCTGTTGCCGGATATGGCCGGCCCATGGTTTTAATTCATCGCGAGTGTAATCGTGGGCGGCGCCGCCTTCGAGCCCGTGAAACCGGATATACACCACACCCGAGGTGACAGTGAAATTGGGCGGCATACCCAGAGAACTGACCGAGACATGCGCGACCCGGCGCTGCTCGAGCAACGAAAAGATTTCGTCATCCAGCCACGAGGGATGACGAAACTCGACCGCGTGCTCATAGCGCTCAGGCAGGCGCTTGAGGAATCTCCCAAGCCGCGGCCCATCCTTGCGCAGCACAGGGGGCAACTGCCACAAAATGACCCCGATACGCTTTTCGAGCGGGCGAAGGCGGCTGAAAAATCTGCCCAACCCGAGTCCAAGGTTCATGAGTTTTTTCATATGGGTAATGAACCGGCTGCCTTTGATGGCATACACGAAGCCGGGCGGCGCCTTGTCGCGCCAGCCTCGCGCCATGTTCAGCGTGGGCAGGCGGTAGAAGGTCAGATTGATTTCAACGGTCCGGAACTGGGTGGTGTAGAACTCGAAATGGCGGGCCTTGGGAACATCTGCCGGATAGAAATGTTTTTCCCAGCTCTTATACGACCAGCCGCTGGTCCCGATAAAGATGTGTTCCATGAGAAATGGCGACAAGCGCTGTTGCCTGAGCGAACATAGCGCGGGCTTAAACCTATGGTATGGGGAAAAGGCCCGCCCCTTGCACGATAGCCCAAGCTACTGCGAATCTGGCGGCGGCAGTAATGGTTATCGTCTACGGCTGTGGAAATGGGAGCTCCAGCGCTTTGCCGATCAGACAGGTCTTTCGGTTGCGGTATGCCACTTTCCTCCAGGCACCAGCAAGTGGAACAAAGTGGAACATCGATTATTCTCGTTCATCAGTTCCAACTGGCGCGGCGAACCGTTGCGGGACTATGAAACGATCGTGCGCTCAATAGCGAGCACCACTACCGCCAAAGGTTTGAAGGTCGCTTGCCGCCTGAACCGCCGTAGTTATACCGCCGGACGAAAAATAACTGAGGAAGAGATGGCTACCATTAACATCACGACGTCGCGTTTCCATGGCGAATGGAACTATGTTATCCGCCCACACTAGTTGTAAACGTTATTTATTGACACTCCCTTAGGCTCCACGCCCGGCTCCTCAGGGGGCCCACTGGGCTCGATAGAAACTCCGGTTGATTGCGGGCAACACGATGTGCCAGGAACTGTCTGCCAGCAAATTGGTCAGCACAGGCAGCCATGTCCTGAGGTCGGTCGAGGAAAGCAGGATGTACCGCTGCCCGGCGGTTCCGTCCAGCCAGAGGTCGAACGTGTTGGTCTGGCTGAGGGTGCCCGCGCGCAGCCGGGGCGGGGGCGTTGTGCCGGGCGGCAAAACAAAAAGAGTGACGCTCTGTGGCGGGACAGTGCTGGTAAAGGTCGAGCCGCCAAAGCTCAAGTCGCTCAGCCGGGCGATGGTGTTGGCGGCAGTCAACTGCCACACCTGCCCGCTGCCGGCCAGCGGGTAATTGGTGACACCGACAGCGGCTGTGGCGGCGGCGGTCAGTTGCTTGTTGATGACCATCACGGTCAGGGCGCCATCCGAAGAACGCAACGCCGCAAAGGTCGAGACGTTGTCCGGGTTGGGTCCGGTGGCATTGACACTGGCATCCCCAAAACCTGAGTCGGCGCCGTCGTAGTTGCGAAACAGCTTCATCGCTTTGTAAGTAGGCGTGCTCGGATCCGGGGTTGTCCAGCGCGTGGCTAGGTCCAGGCCTTCGCGCCCGAATATGCCCAGGATATCGGCCTGCACGGTCGCGCCGTTGATGTTGGCCTCGGCGCCCCAGTTGTATTCGGTAATGCCGATCTTTGTGCCCGGGTAATAAGTAGCGACCCAGTTTTTCATGCGCGGAATCAGCATGACCACGTTGTTGATCCAACTCGCATCGATATAGTTGGTATCCCAGAGTTGGCGCGTCGAGCGGTTGCGCAGCAATTGCGTCGAGGTCGAGATGTCATCGCCTGACTCCCCGCCTTGCGGGTAGCAATGGAGCGTGAAAAAGTCCAGGAGCCGCTGGTTTGTATTGGTTGCCCGCTGATAAAACTGGTTGAGCAGCCACGGACAATAATCCCAGCCGCCGTTGTCCGCGCGGTCCGGCAGGTAGCCCCAGCCATGTTGGCCGCCATATTGCTGGTCGTAGCCGCTGTACAAATAACCGGACCAGCCCCACTCTTCAGGCGCGCAAACCAGCGCGTTGGGATCGAGGGCCTTGACCATGCCCGCGTAGTCGAAAAACTTGTCGCGTATCTCCTGCATCGTGGCCCCGACCGCGTGAATATCCTGGTGGGTCGATTGTCACAGGCTGTGCTCGTTGTCCATGAGGTAATAGCGCACGCCACCATTGGTAGAAAAGCCCAAGCGATTGGTCAGATGCTCGACAAAGGCCCGTTGAAAGGCGGAATTAGTCGCGAAATTCGCGTCATTCGGATCGTTCCAGGTTATGGGTTTGTTGCCGTTGGTTGAGCTGATGCCATTGCCGGCATCGGGCATCCATTGCCCATCGTTGCCTGTCTGCGGCCCGTATTTGGCAATCGAGTAGCTGGCCAGCTTGCCTCGATTCGGCCCGAGCTTGGGCGCCCAGCCGATCATCGGGATGGTCAGCATCGGTTCGGCCCCGCCGCTCTTGCTTGTCGCCACGAAGCTGTCGGCCGTCGCCGCCGGCGTGGCGCTCCCGTCGTCGATGCTTTCGAAATACCAGTCCGCCGCATGGTTATGCGCATTGAGCGCCCAATTGTAGCGCGTCTCGCTGTTCCCACCGGAGCGGTGCACGGGGCAATTCAGGTCGCTCAATTGGCTGGCTGAGCCTGCAAAAGCCACGCCGTAAATCAATAGGCTGATGGGGTGGCGGTTCAGCCGCGCATCCACGAAAATGGCTACGGGTGTGTTGGTGGCCGGCGGGGCATTGGACCCCGCCATCAGCGTGATGTCGTCCAGGTAAAAAGTCGGTTGGCTTGTGTTCACGCCTTGAATCCAAAAACCGTCCATATCTGGCCGGTTGGCCACTCCGATGGATGCCAGAGAAACCGTGTAGAGCGTCCAGGTATTGGCCACAGGCGGAGTGAGGGCAACAGCCGTTTGCGATACGCCGCCCGCGTGTCCCTGGATTTGGAGTTGTTGTCCGCCGGCAGCCCCGCCGTTCATCCAGAATTTCAGGCTCGCGTAGGGGCTGGAATCAAACGCCGCATGGGCTATGTAAATGGCCTGCCACCCATTGGTGATGGTGACGCTGATCGATAAGGCGCCGGAATGGACCACGGTCGTGTTGCCGTAATTGATGCTGGTCCAACCCCAATTCTGCCATCCGTTTTGCAGTGAATCGGTATAAATGGGTTGATCGCTCTCGCCAGAAACGTCAAAAGCTAAACTGAGAAACAGGAGCGGTGCGATCCAAACGCCGCGAACAACACTTAACATGCCCGCCATTATGGCAAGACCCGTGCCATTTTCGAGCCAAATCCCGCGGGCTCATTAAGCTCTTGCTCTGCACGGAAAAAGTCGAACCATGTGCCTGATGTTCAAAACGAGCGCCCTTGGCGTGTTGTTGTGCCTGGTTGTTCTATGTGCTCGAACATCTCAGAGCGTTGTCGCTTCCCCTCTCCCTGCTGATGTGCCTATCAATCCGGAAGCCGGTCGCGGAGGCCCTCTGGTCGTGTCAGTCCGCTTGGAGAGCGGAGAGGAGTTGCCATTTTTCGTGGATACCGGAACGTCGTCAACCTTCCTGGACAAATCCTTGGAGCCAAAACTGGGAAACCCCATCGACACGGCGACCTTTCAATCCTGGGGCCACAAAAAAAAGGTCAACGTTTATGCCGCGCCAAAACTCTACTTAGGAGGCGTTCCGTTAAGATTGTCCTCACCTGGCATCTTAACGGATGATTGCCAGCAGTGGGGCTCGCTCGCCGGGCGCCACCATGGGCATGCTCGGCATTGATTGCCTGCGCCAGTACTGCATCCAACTCGATTTCAACGCCGGCAAAATCCACTTTCTGGACGACGCACTGACCGGCAAACAAAAGTGGGGCAAGGCCTTCCCGATCGTTCCCCTTAACTCCCGCGACCCTCGTCCGGCAGTGGCGCAAAATCTCTTCGGCGAGCAAGGTCCGCATTCGCTCATCGACAGCGGGTTCCTGAGTGACGGATGGCTCATGCCAAAATACTTTGATCAATGGACCAATAGGACTGTTGCGCCGGTCACCGGTACAGCGCGCTTCCCCAACGGCCTGTTCGCCGGTGAAAAGTACCCCCTCGTTTCGTTGCCAAGGATCGACGTGGAGTCAGACGGCATTGGTCTCCGCTTCCTTGCCCGCCACCTGGTCACCCTGGATTTCCCAAAGAACGCGGTGTATCTCCTGCGCCAATCTACCGGCCCGCTCCCCGACCCGAGGCTCGCAAAGACGCCGGCTCTGGCACCCCTGCTCCTGACCGTGCTCCAGGAAGATCTCGGCGCCGCGCGCAAAGCCATCGCTAACCTCGAGCAAAGCAACGCCACCTCCTTGGAAAAAACCGTCGCCCGAAATCTGGTGGCGACCTTGGAAAACGAACCCAAACCGACTCCGGCGGATGTCCCGCCTGAAGTTGCCCAACTGCCCTTGGGTGATGCCCGGCCGCGACTGGCCGAGGTAGGCTGGCTCCAACCGGCTGCCAATCGCATCCCCCTGTGCGACCAGGTTGAATCGCCCTTGTTGGACTCTGGGAAAGTCTATGCCACGGGCCTGTTCGCTCATTCCCCATCCCGTTATGTTTATAACCTCGCAGGTAAATGGAAGAGCTTGCGCGGCGAAGCCGGACTCCACACAGCCTTCCAAGGCGAGGCCTGGGGAGTCGTTTTCGTCATCAAAACCGACGGCAAGGAGGTATTCCGGTCCCCCGCTATACGCGGTTCACAACACCCCCGCTACGACATAGACCTCACGGGCGTCAGAAAACTGCAACTCCTGGTTGAAAACTCCGGGGCCAGCAACGGCTGCAATTGGGCCCTCTGGCTCGATCCCACCCTTTTCCGTTGAACGAACGGGTTTTGAAGATGTAGCAGCCGACGCCAGGAGGGCTCTGATCTGCGCTTAGACGACTTGAAATCCGAGCCTCTTTGACGGGTTACCCGCCTGCCGCGGTCAACCCTGCAAAAATGGCGAGCCAATCAGTTGGGGCGTCCGTAGTAGGGCGAAAATGTGTCTAAAGTAGGCGCACTACTCCCTATCGCCCGTGACCCGAGAGTTCCAGAGTGCGGGGCAAACGCTAAGCGGTGGGTTGACTATGCGAATTCCAAAATGTCGGAGCGCAGGAATGGGACGGGCGCTTTGCCTCGTCGCGTTGGCGATGGCATTCTGTTCAAACTCCGTTTTGGCCCAGGTGAATTCCTGGATAAGTCCAACGAGCGGCAACTGGGAAAACCAAGCCTCCTGGTCGCTTGGTGTTCTTCCGAACGCAAGGCAGTCCGTCGCGCTCACGAACGCGGGTTGGAAGGCGCTTGCCGTGGACCCCAACACCGCGCAGGACTTTCCTCAGTCAATGCAGATTCAAGGAATGCAAATTGCATCCCCGACCAACTCCTCCAATGTGCTCCTGCTGAATTATGCCGGGTTCCAGGTGCCCCTGCAAATGACGTCGCTGAGTATCGGAACGAATAGTTCCGTCGTGGCGCTATCCTCCATGCTGGAAGTCAATATCGACACAAACGGCAATGGCGGTATCCAACTCGGCGGCACGGTTGACCAGGGCGAATTTGCTGAGGTGAAAGTGCAGGGCTCGCTGCAGGTATGGCATCCCATACAATATGCCAGCGACGTTGTGCCTCCTGCCGCCTATTATCTGACTAATGGCACATTGACCGTCAATAACGGCGAAGGCATCGGAGGCATGCGAGGGCCCGGCCAATTCGTCCAGTACGGCGGCAACCACAATGTCGGCGGTCACAGCACCATATACGGAGGCGGAGGCAGCATCGAATTTGATACGGAGGCCGAATTCGATATCTACGACGGGCAGCTTACTGCCACCAATGGCATCGTGGCCGGTGCCGGTGATTACGCCGACGGCGCCTACTTTTACCAATACGGCGGCACCGTAAATGCCGATATGAGCGTCGGTGGCAATTATTACCTCTACGGCGGCATGCTCAGGGGCAGCCATTTTACCATGGCTTTGAACGAGAGATCGGACGCTCATGTGACGCAAACTGGGGGAACCAACTCCGCCGCTTCGATGGAGTTGGGCCATGCCAGTGAATTTGGCGGCGGAGCTTATTACACGCTCTCCAACGGAGTCATCCACGTCGATACCTCAGTCACGTTCGGCGGCGGCCAGTTTACGCAAATAAACGGGCAGTACACGATTGTATCCAACCTCGTAATGTCCGGCGCCGCGATTGAGGTTGGGGTTGCGCCCGCGGATTACTACCTTGATGGTGGAACGCTGTCGGTCGGTGGGCTGACCACGACTCTAAGTTCAACGTTTCACCAGAACGGCGGCACGAATTATGTCGCCGGGGATATTGTCCTGGTCGCAGCTCCGCCTCCGCAAAACGGCTTTCTTCAAACGGACCAGTACGACCTGGCGGGCGGCTTTCTTTCGGCCCGGAACGAAATCGTGAATGCTGCCGTTTATGGTGGGTTTCGTCAGACTGGCGGTTCCAATCAAATCACCGAGAAACTCACGGTGCAGGGCGCCGCCCCTGATGCATTTTATTACACGCTTGAGGGCGGCACTCTCACGGTGAAGGACATTTACGTCGGCGCTGGCGCCTTCTTCCAGCACACCAGCGGAAATATTGTCCAATCCGGCCTGCTGACTTTGGACCAGGGCGAATGGAATGCGGCCGCAGGTACTCAGTCCCTTGGGCCACTGCAATTAACCGGCGGACCATCCACCAACTCGTCCATCAGTTTTACCAACGGCTCTTCGATTTTGCGCCTGGCCAACAGCAGCGCGCAGCCTTGGGACTCCACTGCCATTCTTTACATCACCAACTGGCATGGCTCGGTCTCCGGCGACGGGGAGACTCAGCTCTTTTTTGGGTCCGACGCGAGCGGATTAACCTTGCAACAACTCGCTCTTATCAAGTTCTCCCTCGCGGGAGGACTCTATCCCGCCCGGCTTCTGCCTACCGGCGAATTGGTGCCGCAGATGGGCCTGCTCACCTCTTCCATCTCCGGGGGCACGCTGACGCTGACGTGGGGAGCGAGTTGGACCCTCCAATCCTCGTCGAACGCTGCAGGTCCCTATGAGGACGTTCAGGGAGCCAACAATTCGTTTACCACATCCATGACCAATCCAGGCCAGTTTTTCAGGCTGCGGCAATAACTACGGATTGGCGTTTTACGTGTCGCGTTTTACGTTGCTTTCCCGGCGCGTTCCGTTAGGAATAACGCGAAGGGCTGTTTTGCGCTGTTTTTGAAAATCGAAGCTGTTAGCCTGATCGGATAAAGCTGAAAGAACGAGTGTCGCCGCCATGGCGCTGCACAAAGTGGTTCCATGGTTCGTGCTGGTTTCTTCCACCGCGCCGCCGCTTTCCGCAAACTTCCGGGGAGTTCCGCGGCAAGAATCAAACTTCAAAATCTCTCGGACCTCCTCCAACCTGGCTCCCCGAGTCAATATTCGGCCCTCCTTTCCGCGCTCGCCAGCCAAAACGCAACCGGAAATTGGCTTCTAAAAAACAATAATTGTACATGCATTGTAGTTAATAATAACTACTTGCACCCAAACGGTTTTAGTGGTTACATTGCATCAGTTTGGATCGCGGGCTCAACAGATGAGCTTTAGTGGATGCTATGCGGTAGAACGCACACTTCTCAATAAACTTTTGCGGGCTTAAGATGCGGTTCATCAGATTTAAACCTATGAAAGGCTATATAAAGCAGAATCCCTCAGCCAGGACAGTTTCTGCGACCGCACGGGGCGGCTTTACGTTAATCGAGTTGCTGGTGGTGATTGCTATCATCGCCATTCTGGCTGCCATGCTCCTGCCGGCATTGAGCAGGGCGCGGCAGAAGGCGCATGGGATTATGTGCCTCAACAACGGCAAGCAGCTCCTGATCGGATGGAGGATGTATGCCGACGATAACGGAGACCACACCGTCAATAATTTCGGGGTGACAGAAACCCAGCAGACCATCCAGACGGGCAAGTATCTGAATTGGGTAAACAACGTGATGGATTGGACGGCGAGCGATCAGTACGGCAATTTCAATATTAACTATGTAAAGAACGGCATCTTAGCCCCCTATGTCAACCGGAGTATCGCGGTGTACAAATGCCCTGCGGATACCTATGCCAGCGCCCAGCAGCTTGCTGCCGGTTTCAACAGGCGCGCCCGGAGCATCAGCATGAACGCTTTCTTTGGTCCCTACAACCAAACCGGCGGCGCTGGGGCAAACTGGGTTCAAGGCAAGAACGAATTCTTCTCCACTTATCACCAGTGGCTCAAGATCGCCCTGGTCTCCAAGCCGTCCAATTATTTCGTCACGATTGACGAACACCCGGATTCGATCAATGACGGCTACTTTCTGAATAATCCCAGCGGGATGCAGTCGTACTGGGGTGATACGCCGGCTTCCTACCATAACGGGGCGGGAGGCATCTCGTTTGCCGATGGGCATTCGGAAATCCATAAATGGCTCGGGTATGCCACCAAAGCGCCGATCAAAGCTACTTTAGGGGCGGCACAACCCGCGTTACCCTTTGGCAGTGATGCCGCCAGCAAAGCCGATTACCAGTGGCTGGTCCTCGAGCACACGGCTTTGCTGTACGCGCAGTAATGCCTGGGTGGAGACCAAGCCGGAGAACCGACCGGCAAAAACGCGCGGTGCGGCCAATGCCCCTTTGAAAACGCGCCGGCAAATCAGCCCGGGGCAGGCACCCCGGGTTTCCTATTTAGCGGCAGGGGCATTTGTCGCGGCAGGCGCGGCATTGGAGCTTTCGGTGGTTGGGGTCAGCAAGTTGAGATTGGTGGCGGTGAGCTGGACAGGCGGTTTGCCGGGTGGCGTTGGCGTGGTGGCGCCGCTTGGGGCCTGCTGAGAAGCCGGGGGCAGGGCGCCCGCTCCGACGGGTTGCTCGAGCCGCTGCTCGAAAGTGCTGGTGGTGCGCCGGGCCTGTATAAGCGCCAGCGCGATTGCCAGGGCGAAAAAGACAGCCGCCGCGTATTTGGTAATTTTGGTCAGGACATTGCCCGAGCCTGCGCCAAAGAGGGCGTCACTGGCCGCGCCGCCAAAGGCCAAACCGGCGCCAGCCTCCTTTTTCGGGAGCTGGATGAGGACCAACAGCACCAGGATCACGCAATCCAGCACCATCACCAACGTTAAAAGACCTATAATAAAACCCATATCGGAATCATTAAATCGAGCTTTTGATTATATCCGCAAAGCTGCGCGCTTCCAAGGAAGCTCCGCCTACCAGGGCGCCATCCACGTCCGGCTGGCTCATCAATTCACGCGCATTGGACGGTTTGACACTGCCACCATATTGGATTCGGGCGCGCCGGGCAACTGTTTCGTGGAAGATTTTGACCAATAAACTACGAATAAACGCGTGGGCTTCCTGGGCTTGGGCCGTGGTGGCGGTTTTGCCCGTGCCGATGGCCCAGACCGGTTCATAGGCCAGAATGCTTTCGGCCATCTGCTCGCGGGTCAACCCGGCCAGGCTGCCCCGGACCTGCCTATCGAGAACCGCTTCGGTTTTGCCCTCTTCCCGTTCCTGGAGGGTTTCCCCGACGCAAATGATCGGTTTAAGCGCCGCGGTGTGGACCGCCTGCGCCTTTTTCGCTATGAGCGCGTCGCTTTCTTTCTGGTACTGCCGCCGTTCGGAGTGACCGAGAATGACGTATCGGACGGAGAATTCTTTGAGCATGACGGCGGCGATCTCGCCAGTGAAAGCCCCGACGTTATGTTCGCTCATGTTCTGGGCGCCCAGCCGGATGTTGGAATCGAGAATGGCTTTGGACACTTCACACAGGGCCGTAAAGGGCGGGCAGACCACGATATCGACTTCCTTCACGTTTGCCAGCTCAATCTTCAGGCCGCGCACCAGGTCCAGCCCTTCGGCCACGGTCTTGTTCATCTTCCAATTGCCCGCAATGATCAGCTTTCGTTCTTTATTCATAGTTCAACTCACTTTTCGGAAAGGGCCGCAACACCCGGAAGGGCGCGGCCTTCAAGAAATTCGAGACTGGCCCCTCCGCCCGTGCTCATGAAAGTGACTTTGTCCCCCAGTTTGGCTTTGTTGAGGGCTTTGACGCTGTCGCCGCCGC
The DNA here is from genome assembly GCA_035946615.1 of Verrucomicrobiia bacterium. NCBI lineage: Bacteria > Pseudomonadati > Verrucomicrobiota > Verrucomicrobiia > Verrucomicrobiia bacterium. The sequence continues at coordinate 17,285 of DASYZB010000037.1, read as the reverse complement.
CGATAATGCTTTTGGCGCCGTGCTTTTGCGTGACCTCGGCCACGGCGCGGGCGACGGCGTTGGTGCCTTCGGCAAACCGGCTGTCCTCGAACAACCCCATCGGCCCGTTCCACAAAATGGTTTTGGCGTGGGCAATCTCGGCTGTGTAGGCCAGGATTGTTTTGGGCCCGATATCCAAGCCTGCAGCATTCGCCGGGCAATCCAGCTCCCCGTTCACGCGGACGCTCTGGTATTCGATAACCGGTTTGCCCTTCTTATCGAGCTTGTCCGTTTTGACCGGGTCAGCCACCACATCATCGAGTGGCAGCAGGAATTTGACGCCTCGTTGCTGGGCTTTGGCGAGGGCGGCTTTGGCGATTTGGGCTTTATCGGCTTCGACGAGCGATTTGCCCGTTTGATAACCTTGTGCCAGCCTGAAGGTATAGGCCATGGCCCCGCCGATCAGCAGGGTGTCGGCCTTTTCGAGCAACCGATCGATGACCTGAATTTTATCGGAAACCTTTGCCCCGCCGAGGATGACGACGAATGGCCGGGCCGGTTTATCGAGTTCATCACCGAGGAATTTCAATTCGCGTTCCATTAACAGGCCGGCAGCGCATTGGCCGCCGCGTTGGGCAATCACGCGGGCCACTCCTTCTGTCGAGGCATGCGCGCGGTGGGCGGCCCCGAAGGCGTCGTTCACATAGAGCTCGGCGAGCTTGGCCAGCTTTTCAGCGAATGGTTTGTCATTCGCCTCTTCCTCATTGTAATAACGCACGTTTTCGAGCAGGACAACGTCTCCGGGTTGCATGACGCCCACGGTCTTTTCGACCTTCTCACCAATGCAATCATCGACAAAGGCAACGGGCCGGCCCAGCATGTCGGCCAGGCGAGCCGCTACAGGCCGTAGGGACATCGAGGGTTCCCGCTTGCCTTTAGGCCGGCCAAGGTGGGCGGCCAGGATGAGCTTTGCGCCTCGCTCGATCAGCAGCCGGAGCGTGGGGAGTGTTTCCACGATGCGGGTGGCGTCGGTGATGAGCATCTGGCCGGCTTTTTCTTCGAGGGGGACATTATAATCGACGCGCACCAAGACGCGTTTGCCGCGCACCTTCAAATCTTTGACAGTTAGTTTTGGCATAAAATCACAGCCCCTGAATAAGGAGGGCGAGAATAGCCCAGGAGCAGGCAGAGTCAAGGATGACGGTTGGACATGCTCTGGCACGATCTATGCGGTCTCAGGTTCATCGCCTTATAGATGCCTAAAGTTCAGGTCAAAACGAAGGTTCAGGCCGAGAGCAGACGCGAGTTCCTGCGCGAGAAGCCGGAAGTCTCGCTGTTTATGGCCTGCTGCGGGATGGTGCAGGAGATGCGCTGTCTGGCGTGCGCTTTGGATGGAGGGCGGATCAGCCGTAAGACCTTTTTAAGCCGCTCGGATGCCGTTTTGGGCCAACTGATCGAGATGGTTTGCGCCACCGAACGCTTTGATGTGCTCCTGCCGGTGATGGATTATGGACAGTTCTCGCCATTTTTTTGGCGCTGGTTCAACTGGTGGGAGGACTATATGAAAGGACTCTCTCCGGCACAACTCGACCACATCCACCGGCTGGCGCAAAAGGGTCTTCCTGGGCTAAATGAATACAGGCCCAAAGGCGACTGGCTGCGGTACCGGCATACCCCCGCCTTTACGGTTGTGGTGAGCTGGGGTTAAGGGCTGGTTTGGCGAAACGTTTACAGCCGTATCGGCGATGTCCGCAATTTCCCCAGCCTTGTCATCACGTGTCCTTTCGATTAGGGTTTAGATGTGACGCCCTATAAGCTCGCGCGCCGGCATCAAGTCCTCCCAGCACCTGGCGGCACAGGCGCGCACATTCCATTCTCGCCGGAGCCAAAGGACGTTCTGCTTCCGGCCATCAATCGCAACGCTAAATACAGTGACAACTAGTCCCTCTCCTTTACGATTCTATCCTTTGGCATGGCTGACCGCGAGTTGGCTGCTGGTTGCAGGCTGGCCATGCCAGGCTCAAGTAGCACTCCAAATCGGCCAGAACTTCACCGGCACGACTGAGGATGGAAATAATCCGATCACACCACCGGATTGCAACGGGGCAATCGGGCCGCAGCATTTTGTGGAGTTCATCAACGGTTCATTCACGGTTTACAGCAAAACCAATGGCCAGAGCCTGGGGCGAATCACTGACGTGAAGTTCTGGGCTGATGCCGGGCTCAACGTGTCGGGGTACCCGGCCGTGAGCGACCCGCGGGTGATTTTTGATCCGGCCACGCAACGGTGGTTTGCATCGCAGGTGGATGCCAATGCCACGGCAAGCGATCCGACGCTTTATGCCAACGATTTCCTGTTCGCGGTCTCCAGTACCCCCGACCCGCGGGGCGCCTGGCAGGCCTTCAGTTTTCGCGCTGACCCGGACCATGGCTATTTTGCGGACTTTCCCACGCTTGGGCTGGACAGCAATGCGGTTTACCTCGCAGGCGATTACTTCTATGGCGCGTCCAACGCGGTTGGGCCGGGGCTGGTTTCCATTCCCAAAGCGGACCTGGTTGGCGCCACACCCACGGTGGCTAATCGCACCTGGTTCGGTGTGATGGACTACTCGGTTCGCGGGCAGGTCCTGCAGCCGGCGGCTTGTTTCGATGGCAGCAGCAGTGGCAGCGTGCTGGCGATGGGCGACATCGGAACGGACAGCGATCCACATTCCAACATGGTCAGCTTTGCGGTGCTGAACGCCGCCAGCCATAGCGCCACACTGAGCGCGCCGGTCAGCATCAGCATCCCTCCGTATGAGGTGCCATACAACTCCGACATGGGCGCGCCGCTCTTTAATCCGATGCAGCCCGATGGAACGACCACGCTGCAAGCCAATGACGCGCGGCTCAGCGCGCACGTTTATGCCGTCAACGGCGTCCTTTACGCGGTCCACAATACCGAGCTCAATGGGCGCATCGCCATCCGCTGGTATCGCATCAACGCCGCCACTGCCGCCGTGCTCGAAGCTGGAACGATTTCGGACCCGGCATTGGATTTGTTTTTTCCATCCATCGCAGCCAACGCCAATGGCACGGTGATCATCGCTTACAACGGTTCGAGCGGGAACGTTTATGTCAGTTGTTACGCAGTGGCTGGCCAAACAGTCAATGGGGTCACCACGTTTGGCAGCCCGCTTCTGCTGCAATCCGGCCTGGTCAGCTACCACGATTACAACGAAGTGTTCTCTCAGCTCCTGGGGGGCCCGGTCACCGACAGCCGCTGGGGCGATTACAGCACCGTCTCTGTGGACCCGATCGACCAGAGCCGTTTCTGGATGATTAATATGTATCCGTCAGGCCAGGATTCATCGGGCACATTCGGCATCTGGTCCACTCAAATTACTCAATTGCTGACATCTTCATCTTACAATCCGGTGGTGTCCTTAGCCCAATTCGGCGCCCAGGGCCTGATCTCGTGGCCCGCTACAGCCGCCAACTTCACACTCCAATCCAATACGAACCTCAGCTCCTCGAATAATTGGATGCCGGTCACGGGCAATTTCACCACGAATAATGGACAGATCTCCGTCCAGGTGGCTTTGACCAACGGTGCCCAATTTTTCCGCCTGCACCAGCTCTGAGCGGCATGCCCGCATCCATGAGGGGCCAGTTCCGCCAGCTCCCAATGCTCCTCGCCTTCCACAAACCCTACAGTGTCCTGTCGCAGTTCACCTCGGACGGTTCACCCAACCGCACCTTGGCTGAGTTTGGATTTCCCAGGCGGGTCTATCCATTAGGAAGGCTGGATGCGGATTCAGAGGGGCTGCTTTTGCTGAGCGACGAAGCAGGATTGAACACAGAGCTTCTTCAGCCGCGCCGAGGTCATCAACGCGAATATTGGGCGCAGGTCGAAAGAGCCCCTTTGGCTGAGTCATTAAAGCGGCTCGAGGGTGGACTGCGTCTGCAAGGGCGCAAGACCCTGGCATGCAGGGCGTGGATACTGGAGCCGCAGCCGCTTGTGTCGTCGCGCGAGCCGCCGATAAGGTTTCGTAAGACAGTGCCCACCTGCTGGATTGGATTGGAGCTTGTCGAAGGCAAAAACCGCCAAGTGCGCCGGATGACTGCCGCCATCGGCCATCCAACGCTGCGTCTGATCCGGGTGCGCATCGGGAGGTTCTGGCTTGGTGACCTTGCCCCAGGAAGCTGGCGCGAACTGGACCTGGCCGAACGTGCCCTCTGTATGGGATGAAGGCTCCAAGGGCTGATGACGGCGTCGAAGCAACGAGCCGCATCCTGAGTGTAGGAGACGACGTAAGGAGTCTCTGATCAGCAGCTTCCGGCTGAACCAAAGGCGGCCAGACTGACAATCTTGATCGGAGACTCTCTACGTCGTCTCCTACAAAGGTTTGGGGCTGACCTCGTCATTGGCCCTGGAAGGCGTTCCGGGGCAAGGTGATTTCAACAACTTTTTGCAATTGCTGGCATATCTCATGCTGTTTTTGAGGCACAATTGAAGCTTCCGAGCACCGAGCACTGCCACAGGGGCGGCGGGACTAAGGTCCTGATATTGCTGTCTCCAGGGCATGGATTGCGGGCGCTCCCACGCCAGAGCTGGTGGTGGTCTTGGGGTGAGCGGAAGCTGCGGCAGGACCGTTTCATTTCTAATTTATGAGCGCCAGTTTAACCATAGAACCGCTTAAAAGTGCCACGTTACCGAAGCTTGAATCCGCATGGGCAGCGATGCCCGAGCCGATTCTGAGAATTGAGAACCTTTGCGTCGAATACCGCAATCGAGGCTCCGGTTCCCCAATAAAGCGCGCCGTCAATGGCCTGAACCTGTCGGTCGAGCCCGGCGAGGTATTCGGATTCCTTGGCCCAAACGGGGCGGGGAAGACCACGACGATGAATGTGCTATTGGGCTTTACCCCGGCAACGAGCGGGGATGCCTATTTATTTGGCACGACTGTTCGGGAACCGATCGCCCGCCAGCGCATCGGCTATCTTCCGGAGCTGACTTATTATTACAAATTCTTGAGCGCCGAGGAGCTGCTCCGCTTTTATGCGCGCATCTTTAAGATACCCAAAGCCGAGACGGAGCGCCGGATTGATGCAGTGCTGAAATTGGTAGAATTGGACCATGCCCGCAAACGGCAGATCAAGACCTACTCGAAGGGCATGCAGCAGCGCGCCGGGTTGGCCCAGGCACTCATCAACAATCCGGACCTGCTCATTCTGGACGAGCCGACCAGTGGGCTGGACCCCATTGGCCGCATGAAGGTGCGCGAGATCATTCAACGGCTCAAAAGCGAAGGCAAAACGGTTTTCTTTTCCTCACACGAGCTGGGTGAGGTCGAGACCGTTTGCGACCGCGTCGCTATCCTGCACCAGGGCGAACTCAAGGCGGAAGGCCGTGTCCGGGACCTGGTGGCGCAACATCAGTGCAACCTCGAGCAGGTGTTCCTGCGTGTCGTTGGCTTTCAACAATAATCTATTTATGAACACCGTCTTGGCCATCGCCGGAGTTGTCATCAAAGAAATCGTGCGCCGCAAGGACTTTTATGTCCTGTTCTTTCTCACCGCCCTTATCACCCTGGTGATGGGGTCGGTCAATTTCTTTCACGACAGCCATATTGTGCGCTATCTAAAGGAAATCTGCCTGCTCCTCATCTGGATTTGCTCGCTGGTCATCGCCATTACGACCACCGCCCGGCAGATTCCCATGGAACGCGAAAGCCGCACCATCTTTCCCCTGCTGGCCAAACCCGTGACGCGCACGCAGGTGTTGCTGGGCAAATTTCTTGGCTGCTGGCTCGCCTGCGGCTTTGCGTTGCTGGCGTTTTACCTCTTTTTCGGCGTGGTCGCCATGTCCAAGGAACACGAATGGCCCTTGGCGAATTACTTCCAAGCCATAACGCTGCATTGGATTATGCTGGGAGTCGTCATTGCCATGACTTTGCTCGGCTCGCTTATCTTCACCGCTCCTTCATCCAATATGACCATCTCGCTTTTCGCGATTGTCTTTATTCTCCTGCTGGGGCGGCACCTGGACACAGTGGCCATGCAGCTTTCCGAACCTGGCCGGAGCCTGCTGCAGGCGCTGTTCTTCACCATCCCGCACTTGGAGTTTTTTGATTTGCGCGATTTGGTCATCCACAACTGGCCTTCGGTTCATTGGCTTGTGTGCGTGGAGGCCATCGGGTACGCCGCCATTTACGGCGTATTCTTTTTGCTGGCGTCGTGCCTGTTATTCCGGCGCAAAGCGCTCAACTGAGGTCCTCCGCATGAAGAATTCCAACCAGGAACGAGCCGGCTGGCTTTGCCTGCTGCTTCTGCTTGTGGGGGGCTTCTGTCTGGCAACGAATCTGAGTTTGTGGTTCCGGACATGGCGCGGCAACCGGGCCGGGGCGGCTAACCTGATGGCGGTGGCATTGGGCGACGCCCGGCGCATGTTTGCCAATCATTTTTTCGTCAAAGCCGACGCTTATTTCCACAGCGGTTTTTACCCAACAGTTTATGACAACGTTCAATCCTATCAAACGCCCCACATCGCCGAGGACTCCGGCGCGATGGAAGGCAAGAACACCGGCGACGAAACAACGTTCCTGGGAGCCCCTCGCAATTGGATAGACCGGTTCGGCCGGCAGTTCTTTCCTTCGTCTCACACCCACTTAACTGAAGGCGGGGCCAACGGCGAGGAGAAGGAAGGAGAGGTCCAGGAGATTCTGCCATGGATGAAGCTCTCTGCCGAACTGGACCCCAAACGGGTCGAGACTTATACCGTCACCTCGTATTGGTTGCGGCGAATAGGCAAATTGAACGAGGCCGAGGCATTTCTGCGGGATGGCCTGCGTGAGAATCCGGGCGACCCCCAACTGCTCTTCGATTTAGGCCGGCTTTACTTCGAATTCAAACACGACCCCGAGCGCGCCCGCAATATCTTGGAAGCGGGCCTGAGGAACCTGGAGGCATCACCCGATAAAGACTCGGAGGACAACAAGTTCATTGCTGAGCAGATTCTCGGGTACCTGGCGAAACTCGAGGAGCAATCCAATCATCCCCAAAAAGCCATCGCCTTGCTCGAACGGCTCAAGCCTCTCTCACCCACCCCGGACTCGATCCAGAAGTGGATCGACTCCCTAAAACAACCCGTGGCTGCAAACAGGCCGCAATAGGTTAGCTCGCCGCTTGCCGGAGAAACGCCCCTCCGCGACGGGACTGCTCGGCGGACCGCCTCTCATGGAGCGCGGCAGCAAAGCGCGCAAAGCGGCACTCCGCTGAAGCGCTTATCCTTACCCACATCTGTCAGGCCCAGTTCTCAATTGACCTTATGCAAAGTGGCAGACGCGGCGACGGCGGTGATAGTGGCCAAGACTCGGTCCAAGCCTCCATAGTTGAGTCCCGAGGCCAAAGGCCTCGTTTATACCAGCCCAGGGCCAGCGCCCTGGGAAAAGAGCCGAGGCTGCGTTTGCAGGCCAACGGCCTGCCTCATAGAGTCATTTATATGGCGTGCCTAAAACATAATGTTGAAACTGAACTTGAATAGCACCGGCGCCGCCAACTGATCGCCGGTGAAATTCTGGTAAATGGGGAATTCCACGTCCGCGTAGAGTCTCACCGGGTGGAAATCGACTTCGATTCCCGGAGAAAGCAAGACACGCTGGTAGCCTGAAGCGGCCGGGCTTGCCGCGTTGATCCCGGTGTCGCGCGTGCGGTCCGAAACGATGGCTTGGGCAACGGGCGCAATTCGCACCGAGCCGATGGACCAGCCATTATAGTAAACCCCAGTGGCAGCATCCAATTCCACCCCCGGACGATACCCGGCCTGGATCAAAATCGGGGCATCCAGGTCCGCCTGGGCAAACCAATCCAATTTGCCATTCCGGGTCAGATTATGGCGATAAAAGCCGCCCAACAGGATGTCGGTGCTCCCGGTTCCAAGCTGAGTGTCGCGGTCAACCACTTCCGGGTCATGGGTGTAACTGCCGCTCGGCAGCTTCAAACCGAAAGTCAGTCCGGCCGAGAGGTCGGGGGAAAACCCCGTGTAAATCCCCCGGAGGCGAATATCGCCCACCTGGCTCCAGCTTCGAGTGATGAGGTTGCCGGCTGGGTCTGCTGTCTTGAAGGTGCGATAATCATAAGGCAGCTCTGCCTCGATGCCCCAGTTGTAATTGACCATGTACTGCAGCCCGAACGAGAAGAAGTCTGTCCGTATTTCCTTGTCGCTGTTATTTTCGTCAGGGGCCGTTGCAGTGCCCTCCCAATTGCGATTTTGGTCCTGAAAATCGTAATTCAGGAAAGCCATCCCGCCTTGGCCGCTCGGGAGCATCCAACTGGTTCCGACATCAAAAACGCCGCAACCGCAGGCGCAAGCCCAGCCGGCTTGGGGCAACAGGGCGGCAACCAACGTTGCGCCGGCAAATTTCGTTATGTTCTTCATAATTAAATTCAACAAATGCGAGAACTCCGCCACACAGCGGGTCTCAGGTTACAAAAGAAGAGAATTGGCCGCCGCCGCGATAAGCGGCCGGCCACCGAAATGCAGGATTAAACGAATGCCGCGCGCGGCGGGGGCGTGGGAGGGGTGCGGCAGACCGGCGTTAGACGCAGGTCATCGCCGGTCATGCGCCAAAAGGCTGTTGGAGGGCTGAAGATGAACCGCGCCGTCTGAGTGAGAAAGTCCAGCTTTTTGACCTGGCACGAGAACTCCGATTTTTTTTCAGACTTCTTGCTTTTGGCTATCTCTTTGCAGAGCGGGCAGGGGTGCCTGCCGTCGAAGGTTTTTGCCAACGCTTCCTTTACCGTGGTCTCTTGCGAGTAGGTAATGACCATGCCCATCCACGCTACCGATTGAAAAAAAGCCCAGTGCAGCCCGATGGAACTGGCCAAAGCCAAAACCATGGCGATTCGAGGCAGGCGTAAAGGCACGGGGCAAATTAGCGCGGCTCGCCGCGATGTCAAAGCGGCCTTTCTCATTAGCGATTATCAGCGCAGATTAGCGGTTTAAACTTGGCACTTGGAATTTGAGACTTCTTCCGCAACATTCCGGCGAGGTTCTATGGCCGTTTTCAACATCAAACCTGCGGATTCCTGCCGATTCGATTTGGTTGCCTTGGGAGAAGTCATGCTCCGGCTCGACCCGGGCGAAGGCCGCGTGCGCACCGCCCGCCACTTCCAGGTTTGGGAAGGCGGCGGTGAATACAATGTAGCCCGCGGGCTGCGCCGCTGTTTCGGGCTGCGAACCGCTTTATGCACGGCCTTTGCCGATAATGATGTAGGGCGATTGCTCGAGGACTTCATCCTGCAGGGAGGGGTAGCTCCCGATTTTATCCAATGGACCCCTTATGACGGTGTTGGACGCACGGCGCGCAACGGGTTGAATTTTACCGAGCGCGGCTTTGGCGTGCGCGGAGCCGTGGGCATCCCCGACCGCGGCCACACCGCTGCCAGCCAGCTTAAGCCGGGCGATTTCGATTGGAACCACATCTTCCACCAGCCCGGCGCGCGCTGGTTCCACACCGGCGGAATCTTCGCAGGGCTTAGCGACACCACCGCCCTGCTGGCTCTTGAAGCCGTCCAGGCGGCGCGGAAACATGGCACGATTGTCTCTTACGACCTCAACTACCGGCCATCGCTGTGGAAAAGCATCGGTGGACAACAACGCGCTCAGGAGGTCAATCGGGAGATAGCCAAACATGTAGATGTCATGCTGGGCAATGAAGAGGATTTTAGCGTCTGCCTCGGTTTTGCTGTCGAAGGGATGAATGAAAGGCTGACCCGGCTGGACCTGAATGCCTTCAAGAGGATGATTCGCCAGGCCGTTCAGACCTATCCCAACTTTAAGGTCCTCGCGACATCGCTGCGCTCTGTGATTTCCGCCACGCGCAATCATTGGGGCGCTATTTGCTGGGCCGATGGCCGCTTCTACCAGGCGCCCCATCGCAAGGGCATCGAGATTCTGGACCGGGTAGGTGGCGGGGACAGCTTTGCCAGCGGCCTCATTTATGGCCTGATGCAGTTTAATGACCCGCAGAAGGCAATCGAGTACGGGGCGGCCCATGGCGCGCTGGCCATGACCACCCCGGGGGATAGCTCGACGGCCTCACTCAGAGAAGTGGAAGCGCTGGTAGCTGGCGCCGCCCCGCGCGTACAACGTTGAACCCATGAAAACCCTCATTGCGGATAAATTCTCGCAGAAACACGTCGAAAGACTCAAGGGCTTGGGTTGCGAGGTAACCTACGAACCTTCTGTTAAATCAGCGGACCTGCCCCGCCTTGTAGCCTCTTACAAAATCCTGGTCGTGCGCGGCAAACAAGTGACAGCCGAGGCGCTCAAGGCCTCGGACCAATTGGCCCTGGTGCTCCGGGCCGGCGCCGGGGTCAATACCATCGATGTGAAAGCCGCCAGCGCTCGGGGCGTGTTCGTCAGTAATTGCCCGGGAAAAAATTCCGTGGCGGTGGCGGAGTTGGTCTTCGGGCTACTGCTGGCAATTGACCGGCGGATTCCAGAAAACGTGGCCGCCCTGCGCGCCCATCAATGGAATAAAAAGGAATTCTCGCGCGCCGACGGGCTTTTGGGCAAAACGCTTGGGGTGGTAGGAGTGGGCCAGATTGGGCGCGAGGTGATCAAGCGCGCGCATGCCTTTGGATTGCCGGTCATCGCCTGGTCGCGTTCGCTTTCGGATAAGACGGCTGAGGAATTAGGAGTGGAACGCGGCGCGGACGTGGATGAGGTGTTCCGCCGGGCGGACATCGTCTCGCTGCACGTCGCGCTCAAACCGGAGACTCGCAAGCTGGTGAACGCCGCGCGCCTGGCGCTGATGAAACCGGGGGCGATATTGATCAATACCGCACGAGGCGAAGTGGTTGACCAGGAGGCGTTGCGGGCAGCGCTCGAGGCCGGCCAGTTGCGCGCGGGTCTGGATGTGTTTGATCCCGAGCCGGGCGAGGGCAGCGGACCGTTTGCCGAGCCGCTCCTGGATTTGCCAAACCTTTACGGCACGCATCACATCGGCGCCTCAACCGAACAAGCGCAGGATGCAATCGCTGAGGAAGCCATCCGCATTATCGAGACGTTTGTCCGGAGCGGTGTGGTGCTGAATTGCGTCAACCTTGCCAGCCGGACTCCAGCCAAGTGCCAGCTCGTGGTGCGCCATTACGACCGGGTTGGCGTGCTGGCATTCGTGATGGACCAAGTTCGCCGGGCGGGAATCAATATCGAGGAGGTGCAGAACGTGATTTTCGAAGGAGCGGCGGCGGCCAGTTGCCGCATCCAGCTCAGTCACGAGCCAGCCACTGAGCTGCTGGTTTCGATAGGAAAAGGCAACCCGGACATTATCGGGCTGGATGTGCTCAAGCTTGGGCCGTAGAGCCGTGAAGCGTGAAGCGTGGGAAGCTCGGAGCGCGCTCCCCATTCCAGATGAACCGCTACGGTCCAATCAGCGCGCGATAAAAGCGTTGTGAGTTCGTGGGATTGGGATCGGTCACGATGAAGGAACTGGCTGTGGGGCTGTTGGTCACGACAAGCAAAACCCAATTCGGAACGCTCACGTTAGTTGTTGCCTGGATTGTGTAGTTCTGGTTTGAGCCGCCGATAAGCTGCATCTGCAAGTGGTTTGCCTGCCAGCCCGAGAACAGCAGAATGGGCCTTGGATTGATCAAAACGGCAAAGACTTTGTTGGTCGAGGACGAATTGACATCAGTCGCCTGAACTTTGAAGGAGAAGAGGCCACTGCTTGTCGGCGTGCCGGAGATAAAGCCGTTGGGATTAATTACAAGGCCGGGCGGCGGATTGGCCGATCCAATCGCCAGGGACCAGTAGTAAGGTGGTTGCCCGCCAGTCACGGCCAGTTGCGCGTTATAGAGCGCGCCAACATTCCCATTGGGCAGTGAATTATTTGTGATCACCAATGCCGCCGGCGGCGGATTGACCACGTTCAGCACCAGGCCGTCTTTTTCGACTGAATTGTTGACGGTGTCCGTGACGATCACGTCGAAATAAAATGTGCCGTTTGTGGTTGGCGTGCCGGAAAGGACGCCATTGCTTCCCAGGGTTAAATTCGGCGGTAGCGGGGCGGAAAAGCTTGGGATGGACCAATTGTAAGGAGGCGTTCCGCCGGAGGCTTGAAGGGTCTGGTTATAAGAGATGCCGTTGGTTGCGTTGAGCAGGAATGAGGAGGTCACTTGCAAGGGAGTGCCAATGATCATCAACGAAAGACCCTGGTTGGCGGAATGGCCATTATTATCATTGGCATTCACCGAAAAATTGTAGGTCCCTGCCGTACTGGGAGTGCCAAAAATCTGGCCGTTCGAGCCCAGAGTCAGGCCGGGCGGGAAATTCTGCGGGTCGTTCACGGACCAAGTCAAGTTGCCGCTGCAACTGGAGCCGTTCAGGAAAACGCTATAATAGGTATTCACCTGTCCGTTTTGCAATGACGTGGTGCTGATTTGAACGCCGTTGCAGGGTTGAACGATGAAATTGGCAACGCCGTTGTTGTTAGTGATATTGACGCTTTGGGTGCTCGGGCACTGGTAATTGCCGCTCCCCAGAATGCTATCCAGGCTGTTGTTTCCCCCCTGGCAGTTCACATTCACGCTCCAGGCCCCGTTCGGGACGTTCAGCGCATAGTTGCCGCTGCTGTCCGTATCTGCCTGGGCCTGATAGAATGTTCCATTGATGGTTGCGTACGCAAACTCCTGAACAGATGAAACAGGGTTGCCGTTAAATTGGACGTTCCCTGTAATCTGGTTTGTGGCCACGATAGCGGTGAAATTGTTTTGAATGGCCTGTCCCGCGCTTACGTTTGTTTGGGTGCCCTGGGAGAAAATGTAATTGGCAAATGCAGGATTGCTATCGCTGGAAACGCCTATCCGCCAGGTCCCCGCCAGCGCCAGCGCCACATAATTGCCGTTCGGATCAGTGTAAACCCCATTATCTTGGTAGTTGCCGGTAACCTGGTCTGAGGAATAGAGTTGAACGTGTGTCAGAGGATTGCCCGAATTGTCCTTCACTGTCCCATAAAACAGGGCGGTGGCCTTGGGCAAAGCGATGCTGAGGCCCGAGACGCTGCCGGATGCTGTGCTGACGTTTAACTTGTTTTGCGAGGCCAAATAGCCATGGGTGTCCAGCGACTGTTCCGATGGCTGAACCTTCCACTGATCCGCTACGACCGGCACGTTGAAATTCCCATTGGTATCCGTGGAACTGACCGCCAGAAAACTGTTGGATGATTCCAGCGCCATCAACACGCCGGGTATGCCCAGGCTCGAATTATTCGCATCCACCAGTTTGCCCGAGATGCTTTGCGTCGCTGTAATAAAGCTATTGCTGAGATTTGTGACGAGGGTTTGGCCACTGCTCAGGGTAAAATTGGGCGCGCTGCCAACGCTCGAAACGAAATTGAAACTCAAGGGGACCAAGGCATAAGTTCCTGGCGGCGCCTTAATCGTATAATCCCCTGAAAGGTCAGCCACCGCACCGCCCTGGGGGTTCATTCCGCCACCGCCACCGCCACCACCGCTTGACGGTTGAAAAAGCAATACAGAGGCATACGGAACGTTCGTCCCGTTGTTCATGACCTTGCCAGTAAACTTTTGGGCAAATCCAAAATTGGTAATGCTGAAAGAATTAGTCAGCGGGGTGAAATGACCAGCCGGACTGGAAACGACAAAAAGGTACTTCCCAACGAGGGTTTGGGAAAAGTCATTTTGCAGGTACAACTGGGCAGTGATTTGTCCGGACACGTTGTCCGTATCGCCAGGCACATTGAAATTCGTGACGCCGCCAATGACGGTGGCCTGTCCATCGGTGAGACTAAATTGCTGCCACAAAGGGTCCCTGCTATCCAACACGCCATTGGTATTGGCATCGATGAATTTCTGAACGACCACGGTGTCACCTGCCGTTAAGCCTTTGATTTGCAGCGTGATTGGCGCGCTGTAGGTATTGCTGATGATCGACGGCGTGATGCCAACGGAAACGGCTGCCATCGAGCAAAGCGGCTGGAAGCAAAGCCATGTTGCCACGAGGATACAAATTGAACGGGTGTAAGACAATTTCATGTCAATTTATGCGCCTGCCAATTCAGATTAAATGGTTTTTGGATGTCTATTGTCAACAAGGAAGCAGCAATCTTATAAATCACCTTGAGACGGTTGACTTCTGCCCAAGGATTCCAGGCAGAATCGAGCCCCTGGCCAAATCGCCTGTGAAGCGGCAAGTGCCCCATCGAGTCGGCGAACTTTGGGGGCCTGGCAATTTAAGGGCTGAGCACAGTTTCGCATTTGCGTGAATCACTAGAAGAGCAATCAGCGGGCCAAAGACGGACAGCCTACGATTCTGTTGGAAGGGCTGCCAGCACTCGCTTAACAATGGCAGGCACCGCCGCTTCCATTGCCGGAGTCATTTTGAGTGACACCGTGAATGGGTCCAGCACTTCTACCGCGAATATTTTGACTTCGCTGGGGACGGACAAACCGAGGATGCGTCCCAAGGCTAAAACTTTCTCCGATGCCTAAAAAGTGCGGGGAGAAAGAGGTAAGGTGGCGGCGATGCGCAGGCCAATGGCGTCATCGGCGAGCAGGTCGTTACCAAACCCCAGGAGCAGGGTTCGTTTCCCGGGCTGTGGGATTTCGGCCAGACTGCCTTTCCTGGATGACTCAGGGAAGGAGAGCAAAGAGGCGGGGAGGGTTTTCAAAACAGACTTGGATTTAGGGAACACGCAGCTCGAGAGGCGGGGCACAAGCCGATTTGCTCAGGATTGTGTCAGTTGCCGAACCAGCGCGCGCTGGGAGTCGTAAATACTGATCGAAATGGGCAAATGGCCGGGCAAAGCGTGGGTCGCGCACCCGAAGCACGGGTCGCATGCGCGAAAGGCCAGTTCGACCAGGTTCAACAAACCTTCATTGACCTGTCCTTTCTTGATTAAGGCGCGAGCGGCCTTATCGACACTCATCGCAATACGAGCAGCGTTGTTTTGAGTTGCGACGATCAGCCCACTCAAATGAATAAGCTCGTGTTGAAAGGGCGGGGTCGCAACCCGGGGCTGGAGGGCGAAATCCCTTCAGGATTTTCGGCGACCCTGTGGTTCACGATAAAGGTCATCAGGCCGGAGTTTCCCCATTGCGCCGGCCAGGCCACGAACGCAAAAAAGTGGGTTTCGGATTATGCGGGTCACACTCTGCTTCTCGAACGGATGGTCGAGACTAAAATTGCGCCAAGCAGGGATAGTACCAGGCTGTAGCCGAAGGCGACAGAAATGCCGACCGTTGTCCACAACACGCCCACGGCGAGGCTGGAAAAAAAGTCGCCAATTCCGTTCACGGTGGCCAGGACCCCGAACGCCATCCCATGCTGTTCTTCGCCCACCAGTTCGGCGCAAAGGGAATCTTCCAGGGTTTCTTCAAGGGCGGCGTTGGTTCCGCCCAGCACGAAAATGAGGGCGAACGTCCAAATTGTTAGCGGCAATATGATGATGCAAAGAGACATCGCCGCTGCCAGGAGATAGCCGCCGGCAAGCAACCATCTTTTGGAAAAGCGATCTCCAAGCCAGCCGCCTATAAAGGCGAACGACGCGTAGAAGACATTATGCAAAACGTAGAGACCAACAGCGGCGCTGGCGGCCTTAGCCGGACCAAGTGAGGGAGTCAGCTTCTGGGTCGCGAGCAGGATTAAGAGCGTATGGGCGAAAGCGCCCAGTCCAAAAAGGCCGACCGCGAACACGAATTTCCGATAAGCGGGCGGCAAGGAGCGCAGCCGCGCGCCGAACGAGATATGAGGAACCGGCTTTCGGTCCTTCTCTTTTACAAGGAATGTGATAAGGCCGGCGGCTACCAGGCTTGGGATTAGGGTCAAAGCGAAAAGAGGCGGGTACCTGTGATTGAGGGCTTGCAGCAAAACAAATGCGCTTAATGGCCCGACAATTGCCCCGAGCGTATCCATCATCCGCTCAAAACCAAAGGCTCGGCCATAGGTTTCCGGGGTGATGGCTGAGGCCAGCAAGGCCTTCCGGACTGGCGTGCGAACGCCTCGGCCAAGCCACGCAAACGCGCGGGCGAGCAGAACATGCCAGGCAGCCGTAGCCAGCCCGAACGCGGCCGTGCCTAGAGCAGTCATGACGTAGCCGATAACAGCAATCGGTTTGCGTCGCCGCAAACCATCCGTGTAATAGCCCGACCCCATTTTGGCGAAACTGGAAAGCCCATCGGAAACGCCTTCAATCAGCCCCAGCCAAATCGCCGCCACGCCCATGGTCGCCAGAAAAGCCGGCATCACCGTAGTAGCCATCTCGTGCGACCAATCGCTGAACAGCGACGCGAGCCCAATGCCGATGACGGTGCGGTTAAGCCAGCGGCTTGGCGGACTCGTTTGGGCGGATTTGATGAGTGCGGGGCGCATTGAGTTATCGCTTGCTCTTAACGACCGGCACAAATTCGATTACGTGGTCACGGGGTGCAAGACCCCATACGCAGAAAGTTGCGTTGGCCCCAAGCTTGATTCGCGCGCTGATGTTGCGGCCAGAGGTTGCTTTTCGGCGGGTTTAGCCTTAAGAATCAATAAGGAAACCAAGAGGCGACAAGGGCAGTGGCGCGCCCCCGTAATGTTATGGAGTTGTATTATAAAGATTTAATTTCACAAGAGACTTCACTCGAGAAGTTGGTGGATAATTTAATGCTAGTGGTCCAGGGGGCTGAGGAAGTCGCCCAAGCCGCTGGGAGCGGTCTCCAAGAGAAGCACAAGCTGGACATCACGGCGCGCCTCCAACAGCTCAAGGATGGCTGCCGCCGAATCCAGCAGCATGCCATTTCCAGTGCCTTGGCGGCCGATAAGGTCATGCACCAATACCCTTATTCCTCAGCCGGGTTCGCATTCGCCCTGGGAGTGCTTGCCGGAGCCCTTTGGGCCAAAAAACGCCAAGCTACTCGGGCGGGAGATTGCGCAATTGATCGCGCACTTTGGCGGCCCGCTCGTAATCTTCCGATTTAACCGCATCGTGCAAGGCATGTTCGAGCCGTTCCCGGCGCGACAACGGGCGTTTGGCGCGGACCTCTTCAAGCCAGGTCTCCAGAGAAAATAACTCGCCGCTCTCTTCAGCCGCTTCGACCCCGGCGTGCTCGCGGTAAAAGCCGCGGATTAGGTCCAGCCCTTCTTCGATCAAGCGCAGGGCCAGCGTGTAATCATCGGCTTGCACCGCCTGGGCTCCGCGCGCACGGGTCAGAATCATGAGCAGTTGCGGCTGAAACTGCCTCAGGCCCCAGGAAAATTCCTTCCGTTCGGCGTGTTTCTCGACGAAATCCAGCACCGCCAAATTGCGTTCGGCATCGCGAAT